>DATHUT010000219.1:0-15685 GCA_035462005.1 Gammaproteobacteria bacterium
GCCGCCCCGCCCAAGGTCTTCCCCGCCTTGCTGCGCGCCATTCGTCCCCATCTCGGTTCCGCCCTGCCCCGTTGACCAGGCACGGCCTGCACAGGCCGTGCAGGGCAAAACTTTAGGGCTTTTTTTGCCAAGTCCATCACCTGCATTACCTAAAGATTCCCGCCCCGTAACCGAATCCCTTAACCAGGAGCACGTGCCACGCACACCTCGCCAAACCGGAACGGTGCCACCATAATTCCAACCATAAGTACTGGTATCTATGAACATCAGCGATAAGGCACTGGAACTCATCATTCGTGATGTATTGAGCGGCATGGAAGAACTTGCCATCGGCCAGGGATATGGCGCCTGTCTGGAAAACATGGAAATCCTGGCCGTAGAGCCCGCCGAGGCGTCCGCAAGCGCAGCCCCGGTGGAATCCACGTCGCCAGTCCGCCAGGAAGCGGTGGTGCTGGCCTTCCCCGGATTAAGGAGAACCGCCTGAATCCCCCCGCCCTGGCGGGCGGGGTTGTTTCACTTTCATGACGCCTGTGCTATACCCTTTTTGACCCATGACAAAAAAGGGGGTTTTGTGAAGCAGTTTCTGTTGTCGTTGTTCGTCCCTCCCTTTGCCGCCTGCCGCTATGGTTGCGCCGGCTGCTGTGCCGCCCCCATTGGGGTGTTCTGGATTGCCGGCATCACCGGCATCATCTACGGCCTGGTGGGTGGTCCCACCAATCGTTTCGGGGTCGACTGGGAATTCGTGGGGCTGGGCGTCGCCACCTGGCTGGTGGCCACCATCTGGGCGCGGGTCACCATCGCCGGCGCCGACGCCGACAAGTGCGCCCGTAAGACCAGCACCTTGTGCAGCAAGATCATGCCAGGCGCCGATGAGAGCGATCCCTTCGAGGAAGTGCGCAAGGCGCGCTGAATCGATGGATTGATTACGTGGTATGAATGTAAGAGCGGCCTTTGGCCGCGAACAGCCTGGTGAAATCCAATTCGCGGCCAAAGACCGCTCCTACGGGAAGGATAACGCATTCGTCGGGACTGATTTGACCGCTGGCTAGTGAACGCAGGCTCGATCAGACGCGCCGCACCGTAAGCGGTCGCCGAGGATAGGCACCCCGGCTAGGGCCCCTCGTCCACCGCCCCTTCCTTCTTCACCGCCATGAGGTCCTGCTTGCTCACGCCCATCGCCAGGGCCACCAGGCTGGCGACGTAGATGGAGGAGTAGGTCCCCACCACCACGCCCAGCAACAGCGCCAGGGCGAAGGATCGGATCACTTCACCACCCAGCAGGTACAGTGCCAACAGTACCAGTATGGTAGTCAAACCAGTGATGATGGTGCGCGACAGGGTCTGGTTGATGGACAGGTTCACCACCTCCATGGCCGTGCCCTTGCGCACCTTGCGGAAGTTCTCTCGCACACGATCGAACACCACGATGGTGTCATTCAGCGAATACCCGATCACCGCCAGCAGGGCCGCCAGTACCGTGAGATCGAATTCGATGCGGAACAAAGAAAACACCCCGAGAATCACGATCACATCGTGTACCAGGGCAGCCACCGCACCGACCGAAAAGCGGTATTCGAATCGCAGCGCCACGTAGATCAGGACACCGACGAGGGTGTAGAGCATCGCCAGGCCACCCTGTTCCGTCAATTCCTGACCCACCTGTGGACCCACGAATTCCTGGCGCCGCAACTCCACCTTGCTGTCACCCGCCTCCAGGACGGACATGACCTCCTCGCTGAGCTGGGCACTGCTGCTCTCCGCGCGCGGCGCGAGGCGAATCAACACATCCCGCGCGGTACCGAAGTGTTGAACCTGGGCGTCATCGAAGCCCGCCGCGGCCAACTTGCCGCGCACTTCCCCAAGCTCCACCGACTGCGGGTAACCGACCTCGATGACCGTGCCGCCGGTGAAATCCACTCCGAAGCTCAGTCCCCGTGTCAGCAGCAGCACCAGGGATGCAATGATGACGAACAGACTCAGCGCCACCGCGATGCGGCGCTGCCCCATGAAGTCGATGGCGGTCTCTTTCCTGAAAAATTCCATGAGTTCTCCTCTGCCCTATACCGACAGGCGCGTCACGCGCCGGCCGCCATAGATCAGGTTGATGACCGCGCGGGTGCCCATGATGGCGGTGAACATGGAGGTGATGATGCCGATGGACAGGGTGACGGCGAAGCCCTTGATGGGACCGGTTCCGAAACTGAACAGCACGATGGCGGCAATCAGGGTGGTGATATTGGCATCGGCGATGGTGGAGAAGGCCTTTTCATAGCCGGCATGAATGGCGGCCTGGGGGCTGTTGCCGTTACGCAGTTCCTCGCGGATACGTTCGAAGATGAGCACGTTGGCATCCACCGCCATGCCCACGGTGAGCACGATGCCGGCAATGCCCGGCATGGTCAGCGTGGCCTGGAGCATGGACAGCACCGCAACGATGATGACCAGGTTGAACGCCAGGGCCAGGTTCGCCACCAGGCCGAACACCTTGTAGTAGAAGGCCGTGTACAGCAGCACCAGCGCGAAGCCGATGACCACGGACTTGAAGCCCTGATCGATGTTCTCCTTGCCCATGCTGGGACCGACGGTGCGTTCCTCGATGATGTCCATGGGCGCCGCCAGGGCACCGGCGCGCAGCAGCAGGGCCAGTTCGTGGGCCTCGCGCGGGCTGTCCAGGCCGGTGGTCTGGAAATTGCGGCCGAACACCCCACGGATGGTGGCAACGCTGATCACCTCTTCCACCTTGCGGGTACTGGTCACCAGTTCCCCGTCCACCTCGCGGGTGACCGTTCGGTTCTCGATGAACACCACGGCCATCGGATTGCCCACGTTGTCCTTGGTGAAATCGAGCATGCGCTTGGCGCCGCGACTGTCCAGGGTGACGGATACCATGGGGCCGCCCCCCTGCTGGTCGAGGCCGGAGCGGGCGTTCACAATCTGGTCGCCGGTGACAATCACCTGCTGGCGCAGCAACACCGGCTGGCCATCACGGTCCTGGTACAGGCGTGAACCCACCGGCACCCGGCCCGCCACGGCGTCCTCGACACTGCCACGGAAATCCACGGCCCGGTATTCCAGGGTGGCGGTGGCGCCCAGGATATTCTTGGCGGCCACGGTATCCTGCACGCCGGGCAACTGCACCACGATGCGGCTGTCGCCCTGCTGCTGGATGACCGGTTCGGCGACGCCCAGTTCGTTGACACGGTTACGCAGGGTGGTGATGTTCTGCTGCAGGGCGAAACGGCGAATCTCGAGGGCCTCCTGCTCGCCGATGGTGCCGCGCAGTTCCAGCTCCGCACCCTCCACCTCTTCCAGCACCAGCTGGTCGAATTCACGCTCGATCAGGTCCCGGGCCTGGCCGCGCTCCTCCGCGCTGCGGAAACGCATCCGCACGGTATCGCTGCTGGTCTGCACGCCCAGGTAGCGGACGCGGTTCTCGCGCAGCAGGGTACGCACTTCCGTGCCATACCGTTCCACCGCCTGGGCCAGTGCCGCCTCCATGTCCACTTCCATCAGAAAGTGCACCCCGCCACGCAGATCGAGTCCGAGGTACATGGGACGCGCATTGAAGCGCTGCAGCCACTCCGGTGTCGCAGGCGCCAGGTTGAGGGCCATCACCAGGCGTTCGCCCAGCACCGGCCGCAGCAGCTCCACGGCCTGCAGCTGCTCTTCACTGTCACGGAAGCGGAACAGCACCTGCTCCTGGCCCGGCTCCACACCCTTGGGGCTCAAGCCACCCTCACGCAGGGCCAACTGCATGGAATCCACCAGGGCGGAATCCAGTTCGGCGCCGCGCAGGGTGGATACCTGCACGGCGGGGTCCTCGCCATAGAGATTGGGCAGTGCATAGAGCAGCCCTGCCAGCAGTACGGCCAGGATGAGCACATACTTCCACAACGGATACTGATTGATCATGTGGCAAGCCCCCTGCGGGCCAAAAAAATCAAAGATCTTGTTTGAGAGTGCCCTTGGGCATCAGTGAGGCCACCGCCTGGCGCTGTACCCGCACCTTGACGTTGGGCGCCGCCTCGATTTCCACGAAGTTCTCGCCCACCTCGACGATCCTGCCCAGCAGGCCGCCGTTGGTGACCACCTCGTCACCCTTGGCCAGGGCCGCCACCATGGCGCGATGTTCCTTGGCGCGTTTGGTCTGCGGGCGGATGAGCAGGAAGTAGAAGACCACGAAGATGAGAATCAGGGGCAGGAAGCCCAGCAGCGGATCACCGGCCGGGGCCTCGGCTGCGTAGGCGTTGGAGATGAAGAAACTCATGGTTTTTCCTTGCATTGCCTTGGTTGTATGCGGACCCGGACGGCGCCTGGGCGCCATCCGGGAGCGCCGTATTATGACACAGGCGGCCCCGATTGACCCCTGCGAGCGTGGAAATCCGCCACAAATTCCCGCAGCGCGCCCGCCGCGATGGCGGACCGCAGGCCGGCCATCAGACCCTGGTAGTAATGGAGGTTATGGACGGTATTCAGGTGGGCACCCAGCATCTCGCCACAGCGGTCCAGGTGGTGCAGGTAGGCCCGGCTGTAATTACGACAGGTATAGCAGTCGCAGGCGGGGTCCAGCGGACCGGTATCGGTGCGGTGACGACTGTTGCGGATGCGTACCGCTCCGTCGTGGGTGAACAGGTGGCCGTTGCGGGCGTTGCGGGTGGGCATGACGCAGTCGAACATATCCACCCCCTGCTGTACCGCTGCCACGATATCCTCCGGCGTGCCCACCCCCATCAGGTAGCGCGGCCGCTCGGCCGGCATACGGGAAGTGAGATGGTCGAGGACGCGCTCCCGATCCTCGCGCGGCTCGCCCACGGACAGGCCCCCAATGGCATAACCATCGAAGCCGATATCCACGAGACCATGCAATGACTCCTCGCGCAGGTGGTTGTACATGCCGCCCTGCACGATGCCGAACAGGGCCGCCGTCCCGTCACCCGCTTCGGCATCGTGGGCGTCACGCGATCGCCGCGCCCAGCGCAGGGACAGTTCCATGGAATTGCGCGCCTCCTGTTCCGTGGCCGGATACGGGGTGCACTCATCGAAGATCATGACGATATCGGAGCCCAGGCGGTGCTGCACCGCCATGGATTCTTCCGGTCCCATGAACACCTTGTCGCCGTTGATAGGCGAACGGAAATGCACACCCTCTTCGGTGATCTTGCGCAGATCGCCCAGGCTGAATACCTGGAAGCCACCGGAGTCGGTGAGGATCGGGCCTTCCCAGTGCATGAAATCGTGCAGGTCGCCATGGGCGGATATGATCTCCGTACCCGGGCGCAGCATGAGATGGAAGGTGTTGCCGAGGATGATCTGGGCGCCGGTGTCGCGCACCTCTTCCGGCCGCATGGCCTTCACTGTGCCATAGGTACCCACGGGCATGAAGGCCGGGGTATCCACTATGCCGCGTTCGAAGATCAGGCGGCCGCGCCGGGCGGGACCATCGGTGTCGAGGAGTTCAAATTTCATTTTCGGCAGGAGCTCATTTTTGCGTCGGAGTTATGGAACACGGAGAACGCAGAGACGCGGAGAACGCAGAGAAACGATATGGATTGTTCATTCTGTGTCATCATTGCATGTTCGCCAATTCCACCGCATGTTCCGCGACCACGACATAGAAGATGTGATACCAGACCAGCCATAAAAAATCTCTGCGTCCTCCGCGTCTCTGCGTTCTCTGCGTTCCGCAACGCCATCAGCCTTGAGAACCACCACGCTCCAGGAACATCGCATCCCCATAACTGAAAAAACGATAGCCGGACTCCACCGCATGGCGGTAGGCGGCCATCACCGGATCATAACCGGCGAAGGCACACACCAGCATCAGCAGGGTCGATTCCGGCAGATGGAAATTGGTAACCAGTGCGTCGATAACCTTGAAACGGTACCCGGGGGTAATGAAGATATCCGTCTCGCCCTGTAGCGGCCGCAACTCCCCGTCCCGGGCAGCCGACTCGAGGCTGCGCACCACCGTAGTGCCCACCGCCACCACCCGTCCGCCCCGTGCGCGGGCCGCCGCGATGCCGGCACAGACAGTCTCGTCCACCTCCACCCATTCACTGTGCATGCGATGGTCCTCGATACGTTCGGCACGTACCGGCTGAAAGGTGCCGGCGCCCACATGCAGGGTGACATACGCAAATTCCACGCCGCGTTCCCGCAGGCGCGCCAGGACTTCGGCATCGAAATGCAGGCCCGCGGTGGGTGCCGCCACGGCACCGGGGGCGCGGGCATATACGGTCTGATAGCGTTCCCGGTCGCCGGCTTCGTCGGGCCGATCGATATAAGGCGGCAGGGGCATGTGGCCATGCCGTTCCAGCAGTTCCAGCACCGGCCGATCACCGGCAAAATACAGGCGGAACAAGTCATCCTCACGACCTTCCACCGTCGCCCTGATCTCCCCGTCCAGCCGCAGGACCGTACCCGCTCCCGGTGCCTTGCTGGCTCGTACGTGGGCCAGCGCCCGGCGCTCGTCCAGCAGGCGCTCCACCAGCACCTCCACCTTGCCGCCGCTGCCTTCCTTGTGGCCATGCAGGCGTGCCGGAATCACCCGGGTGTCATTGAACACCAGCAGGTCGCCCGGGTTGAGCAGGTCCTGGAGTTCGTGGAAGCGCAGGTCGTGGCAACGGCCGTCGGGCGCCAGCCGCAGCAGCCGGCTGGCGCTGCGCCGCTCGGTAGGTTGGCGGGCAATGCGGTCTGGGGGCAGGGTATAGTGAAAGTCGCGGCGCAGCATGGCGCGGCATGGTAGCACAATCTCCATCCGGCCTTGCCCCGCGGGCGGAATACCTTATACTAGCGAACCTTATTGCCGGGGTGGCGGAACTGGTAGACGCGCCGGATTCAAAATCCGGTTCCTTTGCGGGAGTGCGAGTTCGATTCTCGCCCTCGGCACCATTTTTCCGCCAGGCAGGCCGGCGACCAGGCCCGGCTGCGCAAGGCGGGCACCTTACGGTTATAATCATCTCCTGCTCGAACCCCGACCCTGCCTGAAATTCTGGCACGGAAAATGCGAGTCACCAGCATCTATCACACTCTTGGGGATCCCATGCCCGGTACACGTTTTTCACTGGAAGTCCAGCCCACCATCCCGGAACGCCTGAACCATCTCCCGGTCCTGGCCAACGACCTGCTGTACAGCTGGGACCGCAGCGTGCGCGGCCTGTTCTTCCGGCTCGATCGTGACCTGTGGGAAAGCTGCAAGCATAACCCCAAACTGTTTTTGCGCCGGATCTCCCAGCAGGCCCTGGACGAGGCTGCGGAAGACCGGGTCTTCCTGGAGGACTACAACCGGGTCCTTTCCGCCTATAACAGCTACAACGAGGCCCAGATCCGAGACGACGTCGCCGAACACCTGCAGCCCGGACAGGATCTTGTGGCCTATTTCTGTGCCGAGTTCGGCCTGCACGAGAGTCTGCCCATCTATTCCGGCGGTCTGGGCATCCTGGCCGGCGACCACTGCAAGGCCGCCAGTGACCTGGGCCTGCCCTTCGTGGCCGTGGGCATGCTGTACCGCCAGGGTTATTTCACCCAGACCATCGACGAACACGGCAACCAGGTAGCCCACTACACCACCACCGATTTCGACCAGCTGCCGCTGCGCCACGCCGTCGACAAAGAGGGCAATTCCCTGCGGGTAAGTGTCGACCTGCCCGGCCGCACGGTACAACTGCAGGTATGGGAGGCCAAGGCCGGCCATATCACCCTCTACCTGCTGGACAGTGATCTCCCTGCCAACCAGGAGGCCGACCGCGCCATCACCTACCAGCTCTATGGCGGGGATTCCAATACCCGCATCCAGCAGGAAATCGTGCTGGGGGTCGGCGGCGTACGCGCCCTGCGGGCCCTGGGTCTCACCCCCACGGTCTGGCACATCAACGAGGGGCATGCCGCCTTCATGATCCTGGAACGCTGCCGGGAATGTGGTCAAAAACAGGGCATGGATTTTTCCAGCGCACTGGAAATGGTCGCCGCTTGCACCGTATTCACCACCCACACCCCGGTGGCGGCGGGTCATGACATCTTCGATCACAGCCTGATCAGTAGTTATTTCGAGGATTACGTCAAGGAACTGGGCATCGACATGGCGCACTTCCTTTCCCTTGGTGCCAGCCCCGGCAATCAGGGTGGTTTCAACCAGACCGTACTGGCCCTGCGTGGCTCGCGCTTCCACAACGGGGTCAGCCGCATCCACGGCGAGGTGGCTTCTCGTATGGAAGGCTATGTGTGGCCACAGATTCCCCATGACGAAAATCCCATTCGCCATGTCACCAACGGTGTACACGTACCCACCTTCCTGGCACGCGAATGGGCCAACCTCTACGATATGCGTTTCGGTCTGGAATGGCGTTCGGAACTGCTCAACGAATCCTACTGGGAGCGGGTGGACGAGATCCCCAACCACAGTTTCTGGAGCCTGCGCCAGTCCCTGAAATCGGAACTGATGACCAATGTGCGCCGCCGTGCCGTACTGCAGCACCGCCGCAACGGCAGCAGCGAAGCCCTCATCGAACGCATCACGCAGCACCTGAGCCCCCACGAGACCGATATCCTCACCGTTGGCTTCGCGCGCCGCTTTGCCACCTACAAACGCGCCACCCTGCTGTTCTCTGATCCGGACCGGCTGGCACGGCTGCTCAACGATCCAAAACGGCCCGTCCTCCTGATTTTCGCCGGCAAGGCCCATCCCAGCGACCTGCCCGGCCAGCACCTGATCCGCGTTATCCATGATTTCTCCCGGCGCCCGGAATTCATCGGCAAGATCATCCTGCTGGAAGGCTATGACCTGGCCCTGGGCCGCAAGCTGGTGACCGGCGTGGACGTCTGGCTCAACAATCCCGAATATCCCATGGAGGCCAGTGGCACTTCGGGTGAGAAGGCCGGCCTCAACGGTGTCATCAACCTGAGTGTGCTGGATGGCTGGTGGGGCGAGGGCTACAACGGCGAGAACGGCTGGGCCATCACGCCCCATGGGCCACAGTTCGACGCCACCTACCGCAACCAGGAAGAGGGCAACGAACTGTTGGACATCCTGGAGCACCAGGTGATCCCGCTCTATTACGAACGCAACGGTCACGGCTACTCGGAAAAGTGGGTGCACATGTCCAAGGCTTCCATGAAATCCATCCTGCCCCAGTTCAACTCGCAACGCATGGTGATGGACTATGTGCGGGATTTCTACGGCCCCGCCAGCCGCCAGGGTCGCATCCTGCACCAGACAGGGGCGGCCGGCGCCAAGGCACTGGCCCGCTGGAAGAGCCGGGTACTGGCCGCCTGGCCAGGCGTTAGCATGCGCCAGGTGGAGTCCGCCCCGCCGGCCATACATGCCGGGGAAAAACTGACCCTGACCCTGGCCGCGAAGCTCAACGGTCTCAAGGCCGACGATGTGGTGGTGGAATGCGTGGTAGGTACCGAGGATGAGCATCGCAAGTTCATCGCCCACGACCATATCCGTTTCACGGCCCGGGGCAACAATGACCAGGGTGAGACCCTGTTCAGCCTGGATCTCGATCCACCTTTGCCGGGC
The DNA here is from genome assembly GCA_035462005.1 of Gammaproteobacteria bacterium. Taxonomy (GTDB): domain Bacteria; phylum Pseudomonadota; class Gammaproteobacteria; order DSM-19610; family DSM-19610; genus JAIVHA01. The sequence goes on from DATHUT010000219.1 coordinate 9,521, forward strand.
CTGCAGCATTACCAGCTACGCATGTACCCCTATCATCAGATGCTGAGTCATCCCTTCGAGACGGGGTGCATGATCTGGTTGTAGGCGATTCCCTGCCGTACTGAAACCGGACCGACGGTCCCTACCGCCGGTGGCCCACTCTGTAGTCGGACTTCAGTCCGACGAGGTCTGCGGCAGGCGGTCGTACACCTCCACCAGGTGGCGGATGCGCTGCTCCAACCCTTCCGGCACCTGTTCCCACTGGAAACGCCACTGCCAGTTACCGTTGTCGGTGCCGGGCCGGTTCATGCGCTGGTCGCTGTCCATGGCGAGCACATCCTGCATGGGCACCATGGCCAGCCGCGCCACCGACATGAAGGCGACGCGAACCAGCAACCAAGGCATCTCTTCCTGGGAGTTGGCGAGATAACCGCGCACCATGGCCTGCTGCCCGGCGTCCAGGGCATTGAACCAGCCCAGGCTGGTGTCGTTGTCGTGGGTGCCGGTGTAGACCACGCTGTCGGTCTCATGGTGATGGGGCAGGTACAGGTTCCTGGGATCTCCATCGAAAGCGAACTGCAAGACCTTCATGCCTGGAAGGCCAAAGCGGGCACGCAGGGCATCCACCTCCGGGGTGATGGTGCCCAGATCCTCGGCCACCAGCGGCAGGGGATCGAAGCATGCCTGCAGGCATTCGAACAGTGCCTCGCCCGGCGCCTTCACCCAGTGGCCATCGACAGCCAGTTCCGCGGCGGCATCGATCTCCCAGTAGGCCTCGAAGCCGCGGAAATGGTCGATACGCGCGAGGTCGAACAGGTCCAATTGTGTGGCGATGCGCTCCACCCACCACTGGAAGTTCCCCGCCTGCATCCGCTCCCAATCGTATTGAGGATTACCCCAGCGTTGCCCGGTCTCGGAAAAATAATCGGGCGGCACCCCTGCCACCTTGCGCGCCTGCCCATGCTCATCCACGGAAAATAATTCCCGATGCGCCCAGACCTCGGCGCTGTCGTGGGCCACAAAGATGGGTATGTCGCCGAACAGCAGCACCTGCCGCTCATTGGCATAGCGCCGTAACTGGTGCCATTGGCGAAAGAACACGAACTGTTCGAAACGCACGCCTTCGATGGTGGCCGCCAGTCGCCGCCGCGCCTCTTCGAGGGCATCGGGATCACGATCACGCAGGGATGCCGGCCATTGCACCCAGCTGCGATCCTGCTGCTCGCCACGCAGGGCCGTATAGAGCGCGTAATCCTGCAGCCAGTGATCATGCGCCTTCACGAAATCGCGATATTCCGCATGTGCCGCTTCACCACCATGACGCAGGAAACCGTTGTGGGCTATAGGCAGCCAATCCCTGCACGAACCCGCGGGGTTGAAGCCATTTTCCGCCATCCAACCCCACTCCACCAACAGGTCGGGGTTGATCAGGCGCGGATTACCTGCATGCACGGACAGGCACTGGTAGGGGGAAAAATCCTCATGGGTGGGTCCCAGAGGCAGGGTCTGCCACACGGACAGGCCACTGCGCGCCAGGAATTCCACGAACCGGTAGGCCTCGGGACCCAGATCACCCTGTTCCCGTGCGCCCGGCAAGGACGTGGGGTGCAGCAGTAGCCCGGCACGGCGGCCACCCAGCACCTGGGTCACGGGATGCGGCTGCGCCCCGCTCACGAGACGTTACGCAGCCGGCTTGCCGTGACGCATGGTGCCACCATGTTCTGGTCGTCCGTGGCCATGGGTGAAGGATTCCTGGAGATACGTCGGGGGTTCTCGATCCAGCAGCCGGTAGAGATTGACCAGGTGGGTACGGAACAGCCGCTCAAAATCACTGACCGTATCTTCGGGATTGTAGTCACCGAACCACCAGAACCAGTCGGAGCCTTCGCAGATGGAGAGCTGATGGCGAGCAACGAGCAACTGGTCACCATCGAGGCCACCTTCGGTGACCACCTGATCGAATACCTGCTTGGCATCCCCCAGCATCTCCCAGCCACGGTTCTTGTCCTTGTCGCCGATCCAGGTAGAGAAGGTACCATACACCCAGCTGCCGCCCACCATATTCGTAACGCTATCACACTGTTTCGTGGCTGCCAGGTAGTCACTGAAAGTGGTCATCGCCAGGCGCGGGTGGGCGGCCAGCTGTTCATAAAGAGCGCTGAGGAAATAGTAGCCGTTCTTGGGATAGTGCTCCCAGGCATTTTCACCGTCGAGAATGATGGACACCACGGGATCGGCTTCATCACGAGTCGCTTCGGCGATGTTTTCCAGGTGATGCACCAGGTTCCCCACGGCATCATCCGCGTGCCAGTTGGAATATTTGAAACCGATGAGATCGGACAAGCCGTCGTCGCGGAAGAAACAGGCCAGTTTACCGTCCTCCAGGGTATAGGGGTGGTACATGGGACCAAGGCCCGCGGCCTCATCACCACGACCGCTGCGGTGCAGGCTGTTGCGCAATACCGATTCCCCGCTGGCCACCCACTGGAAGCCCGCGGCTTCGAACAGTTTCAGGCTTGCGCCGCTTACTGCACCCTCGGAAGGCCAGCAGCCGGCGGGGCGAACATCGAAAAACTGTTCAAAGGTCGATATCCCCTCCTGTATATGCCACTGGGCCCGTTCCAGACCGCCGGGATAATGATCCAGTTTAGGCAGGGGTGCGTCGGGCATGGCCTCGTGCGTGCTTTCGAGATCCAGCAACAGGGGGACGATAGGGTGGGCATAGGGGGTAAGCGACAGCTCCACCTGCCCGTTCGCCGCCAGGTTACGGTAGCGGTCGATAATCCCGGCCAGCAGTTCTCCGATGATCTCCACCAACGCACGCCGGTCGTGTGCGCTGAAATTGGTTGCCTTCTCCTGCAGCGCCTGTATTTCCAGGTTTCCCCTTCGTACTGTTTCCCCCATCCAGGCCAGGTGATACCAGACCAGCAGGTCATGCAGGTATTGGTCGTTCACATAATGCATGCCGTCGGGATTGTCCATAAAACAGTTCGCCAGATCCGCCAGCTTCCGGTAGGCGGGGAAACGATCGATCATGCGAGTGCCGTGGGCGCGCAGACAGGCATGCAGCAGATGCATGCGTTGCTCGGCTGCCTCCGGCAAGCCGGGTTCCGCCAAGGCAGCCAGCAGGGGATCGCGGATGGTTTTGCCATCGCGCAGGAAGGCGTGCACCTGTGCAGAGTAGTCGGCGATCTGTTCCAGGAGAATGGGCGCGAAGTTCACCACGGCCCGTGCTCGCGGCACCGCTTCCAGGTGGGCAGCCATGTCGGTGTAGTCCTTGATGGCGTGCAAGTAGGTCCAGGGCAGATGGTACTCGCCGGTCAGCAGGTCACAGTACTGGGGCTGATGCATATGCCAGCACAGGATCACCTTCAGGCGTTTTTCAGCGGACATGATGCAACTCCTGGCCGAGCATTTCCGGGGTCACCAATACCACACCGCCGGGGGTGACATGAAAACGTTCGGAATCGGCCTTGGGGTCTTCCCCGATCACGGTCTTGGGTGGTATCCGGCAGCCACGATCGATGACCACCTTGTTCAGGCGACTGTCATGGCCGATATCCACTCCGGGCATCACCACGGCGTCCTGCACCACTGCGCAGGAATGTACCTTTACGTTGGAGAACAGCAAGGAATGGCGCACCAGGGCACCGGATATGACACAGCCACCGGATACCATGGAATCCACCGCCATGCCGCGCCGGTCATCATCGTCGAACACGAACTTGGCGGGTGGAAGTTGTTCCTGGTAGGTCCAGATGGGCCATTCCTCGTCGTACAGATTGAGTTCCGGTGTCACGCCAATGAGCTCCAGGTTGGCTTCGTAGAAGGCGTCTACCGTCCCCACGTCACGCCAGTAGGCCTGTTTTCCGCTCTCTATGTCGCGGAAGGGATAGGCATGCACACGGTAGTTCGAAATCACCGATGGAATGATGTCCTTGCCGAAGTCATGGCTGGAATAATCGGAGTCGGCATCCTTGATCAACTGTTCGTACAGGAACCTGGTATTGAAAACATAGATCCCCATGGAGGCCAAGGCCCGGTCACTGCTGCCTGGCATGGGATGGGGCTTGTCCGGCTTTTCATGAAACTGCACCACCTGGCCGTCATCGCCCACGGTCATGACCCCGAATTCGCGCGCCCGCTCCAGGCCCACCTCGATACAACCCACGGTCATATCCGCCTGCTGCTCCACATGGTGGGCAATCATCGGGCCATAGTCCATTTTATAGATGTGGTCCCCGGCCAGGATTAGCACATACTCAGGATCGTGATTGCGGATAATGTCCAGGTTCTGGTAGACGGCATCGGCGGTGCCGGCATACCAGGAAGACTCGATGCGCTGCTGGGCGGGCAGCAGCTCGACGAACTCGCCGAATTCACCGCGCAGAAACCCCCACCCCTTCTGAATATGCTGGAGCAGGGAATGGGCCTTGTACTGGGTCAGGATTCCAATACGACGAATACCGGAATTCATGCAGTTGGACATGGGGAAATCGATGATGCGAAACTTGCCACCGAAGGGCACCGCCGGTTTGGCACGCCACAGGGTCATCTGCCGCAGGCGGGAACCACGCCCACCGGCCAGAATCAGGGCCAGGGTATTGCGGGTAAGGCGACTGACAAAACGCGGGGTCTGACTCATCATCCAAACAACTCCCAAGGCGAAGATTCGATCCATGTACCCGCCACTATGGTAACATCTGAATCGCTACTGTGAATCGACTCTTACGCATTCCCGGAAATACCAACTTCATGGCGTCAGGCTGACTTGACCTTGAAAACTCCAGTACCCCACACCACACCGCCCCTGCCCGCCGGACTCCGGCGCCTGGCCGAGGCCCGCCACCATGACCCCTTCGAGGTCCTGGGGCGCCATCCCGAGGGGGAGCGGGTGCGGGTGCGTGCTTTTCTGCCCGACGCCGAATGGGTACGGCTGGAAGACAGCGGCCTGGAGCTGCAACGCCGGGAAGGCACGGATTTCTTCGAGATCCTGGCCGATGCCGACCAGGTGCCGGAACGCTACCAACTGCGCTGGGGCCATAAGAATGGGGGTGAAACACTGCGCCATGACCCCTATGCCTTCCCGCCCCAGGTGGGCGATTTCGACCTCTACCTGTTCGGCGAGGGCCGTCACTGGCACTGTTACCGGGTGCTGGGTGCGCATTGCCATAACGCTGACGCTATCGACGGTGTACGCTTCGTTGTCTGGGCCCCCAACGCGGAGCGGGTCAGCGTGGTGGGTGATTTCAATCGCTGGGACGGTCGAGTACACGCAATGCGCTCGCGGGGGGGCGGCGGCATATGGGAACTGTTCATTCCCGGTCTCGGCAGCGGAGTACTGTACAAGTATGAAATCCGCAACCGGGAGCGCGGCAGCATCCATATCAAAACCGACCCCTATGGTCAGGAATTTGAGCTGCGGCCGGGCACGGCCCCGCGTGTACGGGCGCCCACCCGCCATGCATGGGGCGACTCGGATTGGATGGCGCGACGTCGCCATGCCGACTGGCTGCACCAGCCCATGTCCGTTTACGAACTGCACCTGGGTTCCTGGCAGCGCGGCGAGCACAATGAATTCCTCAATTACCGCACCCTGGCCGAGCGCATCGTCGCCCATGTAAAACCCCTGGGTTTCACCCATATCGAGCTGCTGCCCGTCACCGAACATCCGCTGGACGCCTCCTGGGGCTACCAGACAACGGGTTATTTCGCGCCCACCAGCCGCTTCGGCACCCCGGACGATTTCCGATATTTCGTGGACCACTGTCACCAGCACAATATCGGCATCATCCTCGACTGGGCACCGGGACATTTCCCAAAGGACGATCACGCCCTGGCCAACTTCGATGGCATTCCCTTATACGAACACGAGGACCCGCGCAGGGGCGAACATCGCGACTGGGGCACGTTGATCTTCAACTATGGCCGTAACGAGGTGAGGAATTTCCTGCTCGCCAGCGCCGTCTGCTGGCTGGAGGAGTTTCATATCGACGGCCTGCGCGTGGATGCCGTTGCATCCATGCTGTATCTGGATTATTCCCGCGAGGCCGGCGACTGGCTGCCCAATATCCATGGTGGCAGGGAAAACCTGGAGGCCATCCACTTCCTGCGCGAAATGAACGAAGTAGCCCTGGGCCAGCATCCTGGCACCCTGGTGATCGCCGAGGAATCCACTGCCTGGCC
>DATHUT010000220.1:0-9610 GCA_035462005.1 Gammaproteobacteria bacterium
CGCCCGAGCCGCGCAGCATGGGGCCGGTCATGCCCAACTGCAGGGCGCGCTCCGGCGACACCACGCCGATACCCACGGTACGCTGCTTCCAGATGCGATTCTCGGTCAGCAGGGTTTCGTATTCGTCCACGCAGGCGGGGAATCGATTGGTGAAATCCTCGAGGAAATCCAGCAGCGAACCCTGGCGGTTTTCATTGAGACGGCGCACCGCTTCGGCATCGTGCCACTTGGAGGTCGCGTACTGGGGCATGCGCCCGGGCAGGTCGCGGTACACGCCGCCGGGGCGGTAATAGGTGGCATGCAGGCGCGCGCCCGACACCGCCTCGTAGCAATCCATCAGGTCTTCCCGCTCGCGGAAGGCATAGAGAAAGATCGTCATGGCGCCGATGTCGAGGCCATGGGCGCCGATCCACAGCAGGTGATTGAGGATGCGGGTGATTTCGTCGAACAGCACGCGAATGTACTGGGCGCGCAACGGGGCCTCGATGCCGAGCAGCTTTTCCATGGCCAGCACATAGCCGTGTTCGTTGCACATCATGGACACGTAATCGAGGCGGTCCATGTAGCCGATGCTCTGGTTATAGGGCTTGCTCTCGGCGAGCTTTTCCGTGGCGCGATGCAGCAGGCCGATGTGCGGGTCAGCGCGCTGCACCACCTCGCCGTCCATCTCCAGCACCAGGCGCAGCACGCCGTGCGCCGCCGGGTGCTGGGGACCGAAATTCAGGGTGTAGTTTCGGATCTCAGGCATCTTCTGCATCCTGTACCGCGGGTTGTCCGGCATTACGCCGTGTCACGTCGTCGCGGATCACCTTGGGCACCAGCACGCGTGGTTCGATGCTCACCGGCTGATACACCACCCGCTGCTTCTCCGGGTCATAGCGCACTTCCACGTTACCACTGAGGGGGAAATCCTTGCGGAAGGGGTGGCCGACGAAGCCGTAGTCGGTGAGGATGCGACGCAGGTCAGGGTGGCCCTCGAAGAGGATGCCGAACAGGTCGAAAGCCTCGCGCTCGTACCAGTCGGCACCGTTCCAGATCTCGATCACCGAGGGGATCACCGGCAGTTCGTCGTCGGGCGCATACGCGCGTACCCGCAGGCGGCGGTTGTGTTGCACCGACAGCAGGTGATAGACGGCAGCGAAACGGCGTGCCGCGGCCGGTCGCGCGGTCGACAGCTCGTCATGGACCGCGTCCAGGTACCCGGCCGTGCCGACCTCTACGCCACGGCTGAAACCCTCCCTGCTGGCATCGCTGGTCTCCCATTCGGTCAGGCCGTACTGGGAATAGTCCACCCCGCACACATCGATGAGTTGTTCGAAACCCCAGTCGTCACGCAGCGACCGCATGACCTCCAGCAGTTCCGTCACCGGCACCTCGAGTGTCACCTCCCCCACGTCGACGATGCAGGCCGCCAGCCGCGGCCCGAGGCGGGACTGCAGGTCATTGGCGAAATGATGGATGGCGTCGGTCATCGGCTAGTATCTTCAGCGGGCAATGGTGTTGGTGCGACGGATCTTGTTCTGCAACTGGATGATGCCATACAGCAGTGCCTCGGCGGTGGGCGGGCAGCCGGGTACATAGATATCCACGGGCACGATGCGGTCACAGCCGCGCACCACGGCATAGGAATAATGGTAATACCCCCCGCCATTGGCGCAGGACCCCATCGAGATCACCCAGCGCGGCTCGGCCATCTGGTCGTACACCTTGCGCAGGGCCGGGGCCATCTTGTTGACCAGGGTGCCGGCCACGATCATCACGTCGGACTGACGCGGGCTGGGTCGGAATACGATACCGAAACGATCCAGGTCGTAGCGGGAGGCGCCGGCCTGCATCATCTCGACGGCGCAACAGGCCAGGCCGAAGGTCATGGGCCACATGGAACCGGTGCGCGCCCAGTTGATGAGTTTGTCGGCGCTGGTGGTGACGAAACCCTCTTCCAGAATGCCCTCGATACTCATGGCATCACTCCCATTCCAGGGCCCCCTTCTTCCATTCGTATATAAAACCTACCACCAGGATGCCCAGGAACAAGGTCATGGCCAGGTAACCGAACAGGCCGATCTCCTCCAACACCACTGCCCAGGGGAACAGGAAGGCGATTTCCAGATCGAAAATAATGAACAGGATGGCCACCAGGTAGTAGCGCACGTCGAAACGCATGCGCGTGTCTTCGAAGGCCTCGAAACCGCACTCGTAGGGGGAATTCTTTTCACTGTCGGGCCGGTGGGGGCCCAGGACGAAGCCCAGCAGGATGGGCACCACCCCGACCAGCAGGCCGATGGTGATAAAAATCAGGATGGGTAGATAGTTATCCAGCATTCTCCCGCTTCCGCCGTCTTGTTATCGGGCTGGGTAAGGAACCCGCCGTTGTGCACTACCCTGGTTCAGAGAAACCCTGAACCCGCGCCAGTCTAGGGCAGAGACTTGACGGGTGTCAAGTTGAGAGAGATCTATAATTACCTTTATTATTAATATGTTATGTCAATTACTGGGGGTATAAATAAAACCATCGCTCGAAAGGGTTTGGCGCACATGAAAAAGCCGCGGGAGCGCTTGGCTCCTGCGGCTTTGATGTCGATTTGGTGCCGACGGCGAGACTCGAACTCGCACAGCTTACGCCACTACCCCCTCAAGATAGCGTGTCTACCAATTCCACCACGTCGGCTGAAACTTGTCTCCGTACTAGCGGGGCAGGTCATCCTGCCCGGCCGGTGCTTCTTGCGCAGGCGCTCCCGGGAGGTCCGGCAGGTCCGTATCCGGGCTGGGCCGGGCCGGCTGCTCGGGTGGCGGCTGTACGCGCTCGGTAACACTCGCCGTGCTGCCGGTGGTATCCCGCACCAGGGGACTGGAGAGCAGCAGGCTGTTGATGAAGAAGGCTGTTGCCAGGATTCCGGTGGTACGGCTGAAGAAATTGCCGCTGCCGCGGGCACCGAACACGGTAGAGGAAGAGCCGCTACCGAAGGCGGCGCCCATATCCGCGCCCTTGCCCTGCTGGAGCAGGATCAGCACGATGAGCGCGATGCCCAGCATCAACTGAATCACGAGAAAAAAGGTAAACATTACACTTCCCAGCGCCCTTGCGGGTCGCGTCTGCTCCGCCCTGCCCCTGGAACCCCCTGGTCCCTAGCCGGCACGGCAGATGGTCAAAAATTCCTCGGCAGCGAGCGAGGCGCCGCCGATCAGGCCGCCATCGATGTCTGCCATGGCGAACAGTTCCGCGGCATTGCTGCCCTTGACGCTGCCACCGTAGAGGATCTGCACCTTCTCGGCGACCGCGGCATCCAGCGCGGCAATCTTGCCGCGGATGAAGGCATGCACGTCCTGGGCTTGCTGCGGGCTGGCGGTCTTGCCGGTGCCAATGGCCCAAACCGGTTCGTAGGCAATCACCGCATCGGCCAGGGCCGCCACGCCTTCCAGTTGAATCACGGCATCCAGCTGGCGGGACACCACCTGCTCGGTGATGCCCTGCTCGCGTTCCTCCAGCAGTTCTCCCACGCACAGGATGGGGATCAGGCCGGCCTTGCGGGCAGCGGCGAACTTGCGCGCCGTGAAGTCATCGCCCTCTCCATACAGGCTGCGGCGCTCCGAATGGCCGACGATGGCGTACTTGCAGCCGAAGTCGTTGAGCATCGGGGCAGACACCTCGCCGGTAAAGGCGCCGGCAGTCTGATCGCTCACGTCCTGGGCACCATAGCCCAGCGACGAACCCTTGAGCAGCTGCGCCACCTCAGGGATATACACATAGGGAGGGCATACCGCCACATCGGCCTTTACATCGCCCATGCCGGCCTTGATGTCGGCGACGAGTTGCCGGACGCTCTGCAGGGAGCCGTTCAGTTTCCAGTTTCCCGCCACCAGTATCCGCCGCATGCCACTCTCCCGTTATTCTTGAAAAAACAGCCCGCAAGCTTAGCCGCCGAACCGGCAAAAATCAATGAGCAAGACCCCGGGACCGGGGCCCTGAATCAGAAGCTGCTGGCCACCACCGCGGCCAGGACCGCCACCTGCTCGCGCACCAGCACATCGTCCTCGCCTTCCACCATCACCCGCACCACGGGCTCGGTGCCCGAGGGACGCAGCAGTACCCGGCCCCGGCCCTGCATGCGCACCTCGGCGGCCTTGACCGCCTCTTGCACCAGGGTAGTACCCAGGTCCACCCGGCTGGAGACCGGTACATTGATCATGTGCATGGGGAATTTACGCATGCCCTGCTTGAGCTCGTGCAAGGAACGGTCAGATTGCTTCATTTCCGCCAGCACCTGCAGGGCGGAGATGATGCCATCGCCGGTGGTGGTGCGGTCCAGGCAGATGATATGGCCGGAGGATTCACCGCCGATGACACCGCCCTCCTGCTGCAGCAACTCCATCACGTAGCGGTCGCCCACCCTGGCGCGCACGAAGGGAATGGCCAGCTCGCGCAGGGCCACTTCCAGGCCGAGATTGCTCATCAGGGTACCCACCACGGCGCCGCGCAGCTGGCCGGCCTGGTGGCGGGAACGGGCGATGATGAACAGCAATTCATCACCGTCGACGAGCTCACCCATGTGGTCCACCATGATGAGGCGGTCACCGTCACCATCCAGGGCAATACCCAGGTCGGCCTGCTGCTCCCGCACCAGGGCCTGCAACCGGGCCGGCTCGGTGGAGCCGCACTCGTGGTTGATGTTGAGGCCATCCGGGTCCACGCCCATGGCCACCACGTCGGCGCCCAGTTCGTCGAGCACGCTGGGGGCCACGTGGTAGGTGGCACCATTGGCACAGTCCACCACGATCTTCAGTCCGCTCAGGTTGAGGCTGGCGGGCACGGTGCTCTTGCAGTACTCGATGTAGCGTCCGCGGGCATCCACCAGCCGCTCGGCCTTGCCGAGGCGGGAGGAGTCCACGGTCCTGATGGGCTGGTCCAGGGCATCCTCGATGGCCTGTTCCACTTCGTCGGGCAGCTTGGCGCCCTGGGCGGAAAAGAACTTGATGCCGTTGTCATAGTGGGGATTATGGGAAGCACTGATGACGATGCCGGCACAGGCATGCAGGGTGCGGGTGAGATAGGCGATGGCCGGAGTCGGCATGGGCCCCAGCAGGCGGATGTCCACTCCGGAGGCGGACAGCCCGGCCTCCAGCGCCGACTCGAACATATAGCCGGAGATGCGCGTGTCCTTGCCGATCACCACCGAATTGCGGCGCCCGCAACCCAGCACCTGGCCGGCGGCCCAGCCCAGCTTGAGCATGAATTCCGCGGTGATGGGGCCTTCACCCACCCGGCCACGAATGCCGTCGGTACCGAAATACTTGCGTTCACCCATACTAGTGTCCTGTCACACGTCTAATGGCGCCTTCAGCGAGGCGAGAAGCGGTCAGATGCAAGGCACTTGCCCGCCGGGGTAGCCATTCTACCTCACGGGCAAGTAACGCCGCAGATGGCCGCTTATCGCCTCGCCCGAAGGGAGCCCCCGAGCGACGCCAGTGCGGCGTTGCAGCGCTTGACAAGGGAATGCCATTGCCGGCGCGCTGCGCCTTGCCCTGACGTCGCTCGGGGGCTCTGAAGACGCCATTAGACGTGCGACAGGACACTATTCCCAATCCCCCGTTTCCGCGTTCAATACCGCTGCGCACATGCCAATGGCCTCGACGGTGGCGCGCACATCATGGGCACGCACGATGCGCGCACCCTGCCAGACCGCCAGGACCGCGAGCGCCAGGCTCGGATGCAGGCGTTCGCCTGTCTCCAGGCCGAGCACCTTACCGATCATGGACTTGCGCGAAAGACCCACCAGCACGGGATACCCGGTGGCGGTCAGCCGCCCCAGTTCCCTGAGCAAACGCAGATTATGACCCAGTGCCTTGCCAAAACCAAAGCCGGGATCGAAGAGGATACGGTGGGACGGGATGCCGGCCGCCTCGCAGGCCCCCGCGCGGGCCAGCAGGAAATCACGCACTTCCTCCACCACGTCGCCATACTCGGGCGCCTGTTGCATGGTGCGGGGCTCGCCCTGCATGTGCATGAGGCAGACCGGCACCCCGGCCGCCACCGCCGCCGCGAGGGCACCCGGGGCGCGCAGAGCGTTGACGTCGTTGATCAACCCGGCGCCAGCCGCCACCGCCGCCTCCATTACCTCCGGCTTGCGGGTGTCGATGGACACGGGCACGGACAGGTAGGGGCAGAGGGCCTCCAGCACCGGGATCACCCGCGCCAGCTCCTCCTCCACCGGCACCTCCGGTGCGCCGGGACGGGTGGATTCGCCGCCGATGTCGAGGATGGCGGCGCCCTCCTCCACCATGCACAGGGCATGTTCCACCGCCGCCTCGCGACCGACGAATCGCCCACCATCGGAAAAGGAATCGGGCGTGACATTCAGCACCCCCATCACCACGGGACGGGAGAGGTCGAGGGGCTTGCCGGCACAGTCGAGGATCATGGTTTTTTGATTATGGACACGGAAGCACACGGAACTACACGGAAAGAAAACCTCGAGTATTTCATGTCGAAACGACGCCCGTCAGTCCGGCGAATGCCGGAATCCAGCCTTTCAAGCACATGGATTCCGGCATTCGCCGGAATGACGGCTTGAACCAAGATGCCCCGTATTTCTTCTTTTTCTTCCGTGTAGTTCCGTGTGCTTCCGTGGCCATTCATCTTTAAGGGTCTAAATAAAAACGCCCCGCGGTACGGGGCGTTTCCGGATCGGCAGGGACCATCAATGCTGGCCGGCGGGCCCGCCGATGGCGCCATCGACAGGACCTTCCTCCCGGCCGCCCGCGGATCGGGCACCACCGGAGCTCTGGCCTTCGTCCCAGTCCTGAGGCGGGCGTGGTGTCCTACCCTCCATGAGGTCATTGATCTGGTCCGTATCGATGGTTTCGTACTTCATCAGGGCCGCCGCCATGGCATGCAGGATGTCGATCTTCTCGCGCAGGATCTGCTCGGCGCGGGCGTAGTTGCGGTTGATGATGTTGCGGATCTCGTCATCGATTGCATGGGCCGTCATGTCGGACACATTCTTGTGCTGCGACACACTGTGTCCCAAGAAGACCTCGCCTTCGTCCTCACTATAGGTGAGCGGTCCGAGCTTCTCCGACAGGCCCCACTTGGTCACCATGTTGCGGGCCAGTTCGGTGGAACGCTGGATGTCGTTGGAAGCGCCGGTGGTCACCATGTCTTCGCCGAAGATGATCACCTCGGCGATACGGCCGCCGAACAGGCTGGAGATCTGGCTTTCCAGGCGCTGCTTGCTGTAGCTGTAGCGGTCTTCCTCGGGCAGGAACATGGTCACGCCCAGGGCGCGGCCGCGGGGGATGATGCTGACCTTGTAGACCGGGTCGTGGGACGGTACCGAACGGCCGACGATGGCGTGACCGGCCTCGTGGTAGGCGGTCAGTTTCTTTTCGTCCTCGCTCATCACCATGGACCGGCGCTCGGCGCCCATCATGATCTTGTCCTTGGCCTTCTCGAGATCCTCCATTTCCACCAGGCGCTTGTTGCCGCGGGCCGCGAACAGCGAGGCCTCGTTCACCAGGTTGGCGAGATCGGCACCGGAAAAGCCCGGCGTGCCGCGCGCGATGATGCTGGCCTTGACGTTGTCGCTCAAGGGCACCTTGCGCAGATGCACCTTGAGGATCTGCTCGCGGCCGCGCACGTCGGGTAGCGGCACCACCACCTGGCGGTCGAAACGACCGGGACGCAACAGGGCCGGGTCGAGCACGTCAGGGCGGTTGGTAGCGGCGATGACGATCACGCCCTCGTTGCCCTCGAAGCCGTCCATCTCCACCAGCAACTGGTTGAGGGTCTGTTCGCGCTCGTCGTGACCGCCGCCCAGGCCGGCGCCACGGTGGCGACCCACGGCGTCGATTTCATCGATGAAGATGATGCAGGGAGCATGCTTCTTGGCCTGCTCGAACATGTCACGCACGCGCGAGGCACCCACGCCGACGAACATTTCCACGAAGTCGGAACCGGAGATGGTGAAGAAAGGCACCTTGGCCTCGCCCGCGATGGCGCGAGCCAGCAGGGTCTTGCCGGTACCGGGCGAGCCCACCATGAGCACGCCGCGCGGAATCTTGCCGCCCAGCTTCTGGAACTTGCCCGGGTCGCGCAGGAATTCCACCAGCTCGGCCACCTCGTCCTTGGCCTCCTCGACGCCGGCCACGTCATTGAAGGTGACCTTGATCTGGTCCTCGCCCAGCATGCGCGCCTTGCTCTTGCCGAAGGACATGGCGCCACGGCCGCCCGCACCGCCCTGCATCTGGCGCATGAAGAAGATCCACACGCCGATGAGCAGCAGCATCGGGAACCAGGAGATGAAGATCTGCATCAGCACGGAATCCTGCTCCGGTGCCTGCGCCTTGACCTGCACCCCGCTGCCCAGCAGGTCATCGATCATCTTGGGATCGTTGGGGGTATAGGTGGAGAATTTCTCGCCGCTGGCCAGCTCGCCCTGAACGGTGCGGCCATCGATCACCACCCGGTCCACGTCGCCGGCCTTCACAGCGGCGATGAAGTCGGAATAGGCCATGGCCTGGGCGCGCGGGGCAGGCGGACCGAAGCTGTTGAATACGGACATCAGGACGACCGCGATGATCACCCAGAGAATCAGATTTTTTGCCATGTCGTTCAAAACGCGCACCTCGATGAGCCCAGCGGCCGGACATCCGAAAACACCTGAATCATAAGGGCATTTTCGGAATTCAATGATGAAACCTTACTACAGTTTGTAACCCCTCGCCAGCACGTACACCTCACGGCTGCGGGGGCGGGAGGCTTTTGGCTTGCGGATCACCAGCTTGGTGAAGCGGGACCGCAGATCCTTTACCAGGGCATCGAAGCCTTCGCCCTGGAAGGCCTTGAACAGCAGGTCGCCTCCGGGAGCCAGTACACGCCCCGCCAAGTCCACCGCCAGCTCCGCCAGGTACATGGAACTCGGCTGGTCCACCGCTTCCACACCACTGATGTTGGGGGCGATGTCGGACATTACAAGGTCCACGGGCTTTTCCCCGATGGCCTCCAACAGGGCCGCGAACACCGATTCTTCGCGGAAATCCCCCTGGATGAATTCCACATCGGGCAGACTGTCCATGGGCAGGATATCGGTGGCAATGATGCGCCCCCGGCCATCGAGCAACCGGGTGGCATACTGGGACCAGCCGCCCGGCGCCGCGCCCAGGTCTACAATGGTCATGCCCGGCCGGATCAGGCGGTCCTTCAACTGGATTTCCTCCAGTTTGTAGACCGCCCGCGAACGGTAGCCCTCCCGCTGAGCCTTTTTGACATACTCGTCGGCAAAATGTTCCTGCAACCAGCGGCGGCTGCTCTTGCTACGGGCCATGGGCAGCCTCCGGCACCGGACGGGGGCCGCGGATACGGGAAAAGGGGAAGCGCGCGCCCGCGACAGGTATACTGCTGCGCTCGCTGAATTCAGGATCTGCCATGACACTCTCGGAAAAACAACGCAAACACCTCCGTACCCAGGGCCATGCCCTCAAACCGGTGGTCATGATCGGCGCCAAGGGCCTGACCGAATCGGTGCTGCAGGAACTGGACCAGTCTATCGAACACCATGAATTAATGAAAATCCGGGTCAGCGTCGGCGACCGGGACGCGCGCGATGCCGTCATC
>DATHUT010000221.1:0-9298 GCA_035462005.1 Gammaproteobacteria bacterium
TCACGGGAACTGCGGCAGGGCGTTGGTGGCGGTCCGGGTCGACCACCCCGAAGCGCCGGGTGGCGGGCATCAGGCGGTTGCGCAGGCCGATATAGTACGGATCGGACAAGGGCAGTCGGAAGCGCCCGCGCGCGCGGACCAGCAGGGCCTGGCTCGCGCCCAGCAGCAACAGCCTGGGCAGGATGCCGTATACCACCATGCAGCCCAGCAGCAGGCCCGCCCAGGCCCGGCGCGAAGCTCCGGCATCACCCTCGCTCATGACACCGGGGTGGCTCGCCGCGACCTGGGCGCTGTCCGGTACGCTGAAACCCAGCGCGGCGGGTACGATGGCCAGGGTTTCCGTCAGCGAGATGAAGGTGGCGGGTCCGAGCAGGGTGGTCTCCCAGACGAAGTCGAATTGTCGGGTGGCCAGCATCAGCAGGATCATGGCCAGGCCTCCGGTCAGATACGACAGCCAGATGGCGTGGGTCATCCTGCTCAGCAGCCAGCGCCCGCTGTCGCCACTCCACAGCACGCCATGGACGGCCCGGTATGCCTGGTGCGCGGCTGACCCGCTGGAAAGCCACCGGTTCGCAAGGTCCTGCAGACGCTGCAAGGGGCTGGTGATACGGCTGTTCGAGAGCTGGGACAGGGCGAGGCCAATAACCCAGAACAGCAGGGCCAGCAGATTGAAGCCTAGCAGCACGGTGAGTAGCCAGTAGAAGTTGACCGTGTCCGCTGCCACCTGGCTGAAGGCCTGGCTGGCCGCCAGGGCGCCCAGGGCGACAAAGAACGCGCCTATCGCCAGCGTGGCCAGGCCGTTATTGCGCAGGGCTTTGTCGATGTGAACGTCGAGGTGATGCTGCCGACCCAGTCTCCCGGCGCGCAGCATGATTTTCTCTGCAACGGGCAAGTCGCTGTTGGCCAGTTCCGCCTCGATGCGCTCATGTTCCGGAAGGGGGGCGTCTCCCTCCAGCTCGCGAACGACTTCCGCGGTCAGTTGTGCCTTGAATGTCGCTTTCATCGATTCCCGGGGACCAGGCTTTTACGGAAGTCTAAAGCTTGTCGCGGTCCAAGTATATCGCAGGGAAACTGGCCTCTGCTGTGTGGCTGGATTCTCGGTGAACAATAGGTTTAAGCTCCATCCTGACCGCTTGCCAAAGGACGCGCCCGCATGATCGAGGATTTCACCAACAGCTACCGAAAAATCATTGAATGCATCGGCGACGATCCGGACCGCGAGGGGCTGAAGAAGACCCCGGAACGCGCCGCCAAGGCGATTTCGTTTCTGACCCGCGGCTATCAACAGAACCTGGACGATGTGATTAACGGTGCGGTGTTTCCCTCCGACAACGACCAGATGGTGATCGTCAGGAATATTGAGCTGTACTCTTTGTGCGAGCATCACCTGCTGCCTTTCATCGGCAAGGCTCACGTAGCCTATCTGCCGCAGGGCAAGGTGATCGGCTTATCAAAGATCGCGCGTATCGTGGACATGTATGCACGTCGGCTGCAGATACAGGAACAGTTGACCACCCAGATCGCCCACGCCATCCAGGAAGCCACCGGCGCCGAAGGCGTGGGGGTCGTGATCGAGGCCGCGCACCTGTGCATGATGATGCGAGGCGTCGAAAAGCAGCATTCGGAAACGGTCACCTCGATGATGATCGGCACCTTCCGCGACAACCACCGCACGCGGACCGAGTTTCTCAATCTGATTGGCAAGTAGTTGCGGGACTTGTCTCGATCCCGTGTAGAAGAGGGTGTTGGTACGTCTGCATACGGTGGATCTGCTGCCGTGGTTCGGAGTGTCGTGCCGTTACAGGGTCGTGACACTAACGGGCCGCCAACGCCGAATGGAGTGTTTCATGCACTGCTTGCCCGCCTTGCTATACCGCGTCATGCTGACCGGGCTGATGGCTCTCGCCATTGTGGCCTGCGGCGATCGTGATGCGGAGATCGTCACATCCGACACCGGCCTGCAGTCAGTCACGCAGCGGCAGGCCAACCTGTTCGGCTGGACACTCGCGGAGGCAACAGCTAGGAGTGGCGATTTCGCCGCGCCAGACCGGCGAGACCGAGCAGTCCCGAAAGGAACAGCCAAGCCGCGGCAGGGAGCGGCACTGCGGAAAGCGGGGCGGAATCGTACGTCATGATCTGGCCGGTGCTGGCCTGGGTGAAGTCGATGGTGAAGGCATCGCCGGAATCCAGGTAGCCTCTCAGGCTGCCGGCGGCTGCGCCGATTGAACCTGATCCAAAGGGGACATAACCTGTGCCAAGGTCGAGCTCGAAGGCGTAGCCGTGCAGCTCCAGCAGTGCATCGAGGTGATTCATGGCCACTGCGCCCGAGAGCAGCCCGCCGCTCAGGATCATGCGGGTGTCGTACTCGAAGGCGAGCGAGTCGGCGAACCCAAAAACGGCGTTGACGGTGGACAGACCGGCGCTGTCCTGGGTGAAGTCGATCGCCTGCTGCAGGCTGGCAGCGTTGCTGAGCACGTTCACGTCGACAACGTTGCTGGTGACGCAACTGAGTGGCTGTGGGCACCACATGAGACGGGCCGCGTCGAGGAGTGTGCCGTCGTGGCTGTAGACGCTTCCCGAGAGTTCGAGCAGCGGTGACCGCACGGCGAACGCCCCGCTACCCATGATGATGTCGCCGTAGATCCCGGTCATGGGTGTGATGTTGGTCAGATTCCCGGTGGTCGGACCGTACACCGATTCACTCAGATCAACGTTTTCGAGATAACGGACCTCGTTGTCGGCCAGTAGATTGAGCGAGGCAAAGCTGAGCTGTATGGCAACGCTATCGACACTGAGAAAATTCGTATCGTCGACGGTTTGGTTGGGGCCGTTCCAGACATTGAGAACGGATGCCGCGCCGGCCGGCGCCGGCACCATGAACAGGGGCATCAGCGCCCCGATGATCCAGCGCCCCGCCCGCACCCCGGGACGCACAGCCTGCGTTGTCATGGTGGTTTCCTCCTGGTGTTTGGTCGCCCGAGGATGTGGGTTGAACACTCCCCGCCGCGGTTGCCGCCTTATTGGTTCTGAAAATGTGCCGCTGCGACCTGAAGTCCCGGCGCGAACGCTGGCCGACGCGGTCGCGATAAGGAATCTGCCTAGCAAAATAAATGCCACGATAATGTATTCAATCACTTAAGGTGAAGCGGCCCCGCTGGTGTAAAAAATACAATAAATAGTGGAAGGCATGAATCCCCCCGAGTTTGCGGTAGCTCCAACTTTTAGGGAATGTCTTTTTTGCCTATCCTTCAGGCTCTTGGCTTGGCTTGACCTCGAGATTGCACGGCATTCCTCCAGGCTTCGTGTGCAGAACCGCATCTTCAAATTGCTCACGCTTTTGGCGGAGCGCGTCGGTGTATTTCCCGTTGCGTGGGGTCAATTTGAGGTACTTGCGGAGGATGAGTAAGGCTCGATCAGCCTTGTAGGTTCGCAGAGAGGAGTGAATCTGTGCCAGGAGTTGCAGGGCCTGACGGTTGTAGATTGCATAAGTAAAGCTGGGCGTATGGTTGGAGCGGGTGGTGCGCTTGCCTGTGATCTTGCCGGCACCAACGGTATCCAGCACGAAATCCAGGAGCCGCCTTTCCGTATTGCTGATGGTTATGGCTAGTTGGCGGTTTTCATTGCGATGTTTGCGGCTCAGTGTGATTGTGCCTTCGCCGTCGATCAGGCCGGCAATGTAGGCCGCATCAGCGATGCCAAGTTGCTTTACGTCCATTGTGATGCCTCGAGGTTCCGTCTCTTGTGCCCAACTATATCTCGCCGGCAAAACAATAAAAAACCCCTGACCGGAGACCGGTCAGGGGTTTTGGTTTGGTGGAGGCGGCGGGACAGCTGTTCCCGGATTTTCATCCAGGGCTGGACTATTCCTTCACCTGCCGTTGCCGGCAGGGGAGGGCGTGTTGTGGATCCTTGCCCCCTGGCAGTGATCCACCCTAGTACTCCATGGAGCCATGCTCGTTAGGAGCCTATGAGTCTCTAGCCGGCTTACGGGTTTCCCCTTCACCGGACGGCGTTGGCTTGGGACCCCTGTCCTGTAGCGTTCACCGTATGAGCCCTCTTTTCCATCGGGGATCACTCCCCGTGGCGACCATTGTGTTAATCGAACCCGCGTCCGCAAGTCCTCTGCCTTCGGCTCTACATGCTTATCCGCGTCTATTGATTTAACCCAGCGCTACCCGACGGGCAGGGAAAACGCTAGGCGATTCCGGTAAGGTTTTAACGATTCCGCCCCGGACAAGCTTCCTCGCGAGCTTATGAGAATCGACGCCAGGGTCTGGGCGCATAAGCACGGCCCCAGTCTGACGGCACCCTACTGGGTTTTAAGCAGCGAGTGCGTAGTTGTCGTCGTTGGCAACTATAAGTTTGCAGTTTGTTTTACGAAGGTGAACTGCACCTCGGCATGCACCTGGGGTTTCGTAACCCACGTCGAAACCATGTCGCCCCCAGTACTGTTACTTTATACCACAGCGGGAGGGGAAAGTTCCGCTCCCGGCTGTAACCCCATGAGTCGGGGCGGGGCAGTGGGATTTCAAGGGGCGGGTAGGAGCGGCCTCTGGCCGCGAATGGCGTGGCTGCCGGGCGGTTCGCGGCCAGAGGCCGCTCCTACGGGGAGGCAGGGCTAGCCGTGTTTCAGGATGCGCTGTTTCTGGCGTTGCCAGTCGCGGTCCTTGAGGGTGGCGCGCTTGTCGAATTCCTTCTTGCCCTTGGCCAGGCCGATTTCCAGCTTGGCGCGGCCGTGGCTCCAGTACATGGCTGTGGGAATGAGGGCATAGCCCTTGCGTTCCACGGCGCCGATGAGCTTGTCGAGCTGGTCGCGGTGCAGCAGCAACTTGCGGGTGCGGGTGGCGTCGGGCTGGATGTGAGTGGAGGCGGTCAGCAGGGGCGTGATCAGGCAGCCGAAAAGAAAGGCCTCGCCATCCTTGACGATGACATAGCTGTCCACCAGCTGCACCTTGCCGGCACGGAGACTCTTCACCTCCCAGCCCTCCAACACCAGGCCGGCCTCGAAGCGTTCCTCGATATGGAAGTCGTGGCGGGCCTTCTTGTTGAGGGCGATGGTGCTGGAGGGGGATTTGCTCTTGTTGGGTGCCTTGGCCATCGCGGCATTATAGCGGCCCGGCCCCGGAAACGGCACGGAATCCCGCCTGGTGGCAGCAAATTGTTGAGTGGCAAGATCATTTCACGGACAATCGGGCGTGAAACAATCTCCACGGGGGAATCACATGGCGGAACGCCGCAGCTCCATCCATGGCCAGTGGTCATCGAAATTCGTCTTTATCCTGGCGGCGACGGGCTCGGCAGTCGGCCTGGGCAATATCTGGAAATTCCCTTACATCACCGGCGACAACGGCGGCGGCGCTTTCGTGCTGGTGTATCTGCTGTGCATCCTGGTGATCGGCATCCCCATCATGATGGCCGAGGTGATGCTGGGCCGGCGCGGGCGCCAGAGCCCCATCAACACCATGGCGACCCTGGCCCGGGAGGCAGGCGCCAGCCCCTTCTGGAAATGGATCGGCTGGATGGGGGTGGTCGCCGGCTTCCTGATCCTGTCCTACTACAGTGTCATCGCCGGCTGGGCGCTGGCCTATGTGTTCCGCGCCGCCGGCGGGGCCTTCACCGGGGTGGGGGGGGAGCAGGTGCAAAGTATGTTCACCCGCCTGGTCAGCGATCCAGAGCGCCTGCTGGCCTGGCATACCTTGTTCATGGTGATGACCACGGTGGTGGTGGCGCGCGGGGTGCGCGGCGGTCTGGAAAAGGCGGTGCGCATCCTCATGCCGCTACTGTTCGCCATCCTGGTGATCCTTGTGGGCTATGCCATGAACACCGGCCATTTCGAGCAGGGCCTGCAGTATCTCTTCCGGCCCGATTTCGGCAAGCTCAGTGCCGACGGGGTGCTGGTCGCCATGGGGCATGCCTTCTTCACCCTCAGCCTGGGCATGGGCGCCATCATGGTGTATGGCTCCTATCTGCCGGAAAAGGCGTCGATCGCCGGCACCACCCTGACCATCGCCCTGCTCGATACACTGGTGGCCATCCTGGCGGCGGTGGCCATCTTCCCCATTGTGTTCGCCAACGGCCTGGAGCCAGGTGCGGGACCGGGGCTGATCTTCCAGACCATGCCCATCGCCTTTGGCCAGATGCCCGGCGGCATCCTGTTCGGCACCCTGTTTTTCATGCTGCTGGTATTCGCTGCCTGGACCTCGGCCATCTCTCTCATCGAGCCGGCGGTGGCCTGGCTGGTGGAAAACCATGGCTACCGGCGCTTCACGGCTGCCATGCTGGTAGGCGGCCTGTCCTGGTGCCTGGGGCTGCTGACGGTGTTCTCCTTCAACCTGCTGGATAACTTCATGCCGCTGGGCTTCCTGGGGCCCTTCCACGACAAGACCTTCTTTGCCCTGTTCGACTATGTGACCGCCAATATCATGTTGCCCCTGGGCGGACTGCTGATCGCCATCTTCGCCGGCTGGGTGTTGAAGCGGGAACACAGCGTGGACGAACTGCGCCTGGGAATCGGGCTGGTTTATCGGAGCTGGTATTTCCTGATACGGTATGTCACCCCGGTGGCGGTGGGTCTGGTGTTTCTGGATATCACCGGTCTGCTGGACATCGGCGGCCTGATCGGCCTCCTGTTCTAGGGAACTTCGCGCAGCGAATGGTATGGTAGAAGCGGGCTCAGCCCGCGAACGGGATTGCCAGCGTCCGTTCGCGGCCAGAGCCCGCTCCTACAACACTGCCACCAGGCAAGATTGACGAGCAGGATGATTCACAAGTGACCACCATCAGTAAATCGGCCCTGGTGCCCTATACGCCGGCGGAAATGTTCTCCCTGGTGCGCGATATTCCCGCCTACCCGGAATTCCTGCCCTGGTGCAGCGGGGCACGCATTCTGTCCCAGGACGAGGACGAGGTGCGCGCCTGCCTGGAGCTTTCCAAGAGCGGGGTGCACAAGTCCTTCACCACCCTCAACCGTCACCAGCACAATAAAATGATCGAGATGCGCCTGCTGGAAGGCCCGTTCCGCAGGCTGGAGGGGTACTGGCGCTTCGATCCCCTGGGCGACCATGGTTGCAAGGTGAGCCTGGACCTGGAATTCGAATTCTCCAGCCGGGTGCTGGACCTGGTGGTGGGGCCGGTGTTTCACCAGGCGGTCAATACCCTGGTGGATTCCTTCCAGCAACGGGCGGTGAGCGTCTATGGCAAGCGTTGATACCTTGCAGGTGGAGGTGGCCTACGCGCTGCCCGACGAGCAGCACATCTTTGCCCTGGAGGTACCGCCGGGCACCACGGCGGGGCAAGCCATCGAGCGTTCCGGCGTGCTCGAGCGCTTCCCCGACATCGACCTGGCGACCCAGAAGATCGGGATCTTCGGCAAGCTCAACAAGCCCGATTATGTGCTACGCCCAGGTGACCGGGTGGAGATCTACCGGTCGCTGATCGCCGACCCCAAGGAGGTGCGCAAGCAGCGGGCCGCCGAGGGGAAGCGCATGAAGAAGGGCGGGGGAGAACTGGAGGACGAGACCTAGGGACCAATTGGTACTGGGTATTCTATTTATCTTGCCGGGTGATCCAGCGCCACAGGCGCGGCATCAGGCCCTGGCTCTGGTGTTCCTGTTCCGGCACCGTCACCGTCATCTGTCGTGACACGGGATCCACAGGGGCCGCGTCGGGGCGGGGATGCAGGTGGCCCTCGGTACGTTGCAGCCGTCCTTCCTCGAAAAACACGGTGAAACGGGTGATTTCCGGTTCCTTGCCGCCGGGCTTGAACTGGTAGGGATAATCCCAGCGCTGCGGATGGAAGGGGTCGGTGACCAGGGGGGTGCCGAGGATGTGCTGCACCTGGCGCTGCTCCATTCCCGGGCGCAGCAGGTCCACCTGTTCCTGGGTGATCACATTTCCTTGCTGCACATCAATCTTATAGACCCAGGGCAGGCGCTCCGAAATGTGGTCCGCGATCCGGTCCGAGGCACAGCCTGTAAAAATCAGGGTTGAAAAACCAAGGATAATAATGAGAAGCTTTTGCATCCGTAGTTAAAGCGCAATTGAGTGGTCGGCCGGCGGCATCATACCCCAGATGGTGGCGAATGACACGAGAGTCGGAGTTCCTATGAGCACAGAGTCCAATCACTTACGCAAGGCTGGCCTGAAGGTCACTCTGCCCAGGATGAAGATCCTGGAAATGCTGGAAAGCAGTGAAACCCGCCACGTGAGCGCCGAGGATGTCTACAAAGCCTTGCTGGAATCGGGCGAGGAGATCGGTCTGGCCACGGTATACCGGGTACTGACCCAGTTCGAGACCGCGGGTCTGGTGGCGCGCCACCATTTCGAGGGCGGCCACTCCATGTTCGAACTCAACGAGGGCGATCACCACGACCACATCCTGTGCGTGAAATGCGGTCGGGTGGATGAGTTCATGGACGAAACCATCGAGAAACGCCAGCGCCAGATCGCCCAGGATGCCGGCTACGAAATCACCGATCATTCCCTGTACATCTACGGCATCTGCCCGGACTGTCGCGAGAAATAATCCCCGCCGTCATTCCGGCGTATGCCGGAATCCATCCAGACCAATGCCTGGTTGCCGGCTGGAGCCTGTCCTGGCGCAGGTCAGGGCAGGCATGACGTCATCTGGTCCCTACGCCTGCCCCTTTGTTCCACGGCCGGCTGATCGTTTCTTCTTTTTGTCACCGGCACCAACCCGTTCCAGCATCTCCCCCGCATGGCGCAGCGTCGACTCGGTGATCTCGATGCCGCCCAGCATGCGGGCAATTTCATCCACCCGCTCCGTTTTCCCCAGCCCGCGGATACTGGTGCGGGTGCTGTTGGTGCCGGCCAGCTTGCTCACCTGCAGGTGCTGGTGGGCCTGGGCGGCCACCTGCGGCAGGTGGGTGACGCACAGCACCTGGCGCTGTTCCCCCAGGGCGCGCAACAGCCGGCCCACGGTTTCCGCCACTCCGCCGCCGATGCCCGTATCCACTTCGTCGAAGATCAGGGTGGGGATGGCCGCGCTGTCGGTGGCGATGACCTGGATGGCCAGGCTGATGCGTGACAGTTCGCCGCCGGAGGCCACCTTGCCCAGGGCCATGGGGGGCTGACCGGGGTTGGCGCTGACGCGGAACTCGATGCGGTCGCTGCCGTGGGCCGTGAAGCGGTCATCCTCGCGGGGCGTCACCTCGACGGTGAACACCCCGCCCGGCATGCCCAGGCCCTGCATGGCCTCGCTGACCCGCGTGCCGAAGTCCCGCGCGGCCCTGGCGCGGGCCTGGTGCAGGCGTCCGGCCGCCTGCCGGTATTGGTCGGC
>DATHUT010000222.1:0-10623 GCA_035462005.1 Gammaproteobacteria bacterium
CCAGATGCGCGGCACCGCCTCGTACGCCGGCAGCCAGGCGAAGCGCTCGCCCCAGCGCCGCCAGTAGGCCGGCGCCCGGACACCGCGCCACACCAGTCGTAGCAGCACCAGGGGAGTCAGCAGGTAGAGCAGCAGGCTGTAGAGGGCGCGCATCATCTTCAATCCGGGAGGGCGGGCCGTGACCGAGGCCACAATAACCGGCGGAATCTTACCACAGACCCCCACCTCAACCGGGCAAATCGGCTACAATCGCAGCCGATGAAGGATCGGTCGGCAACGTGAACACCCACACCGCAAGCACCGCGTTCGGCGGATATTACACACCTCGCTACTGGCCCACCTGGATCCTCCTGGGTTCCATGTGGCTGGTCGCGCAATTGCCCTATCGCCTGCAAATGGGCATAGGGCGTCTCCTGGGCCGGGTGATGGCAAGGCTCGGACACAAGCGACGTCGCATCGCCGACATCAACCTTGGACTCTGCTTTCCGGAACTGAGCGAGACCGAACGCAAGGCCCTGCTGAAGGACCACTTCAACTCCCTCGGTATGGGCATGGTGGAAACCGCCATGAGTTGGTGGACCCCCGGGGCACGACTGAAATCCCTGGCCCACCTCGAGGGACTGGAACACCTGCAGGCGGCCCTGGCCCGAGGCAAGGGGGTGATCCTGCTCAGCGGCCACTTCACCAGTCTGGAGATCGGGGGGCGCCTGCTGACCCTGTTCACGCCCTTCCACGCCCTCTACCGCCGTCACAAGAACCCGCTCTTCGAGGCCACCATGCGGCGGGCACGGGAACGCAACCTCGACAAGGCCATCCCTCGCGAGGACATGCGCGGCATGTTGCGCAGCCTCAAGAACAACATGCCGGTATGGTATGCAGCGGACCAGGACTATGGCCGGGAGAAAAGCGTATTCGCCCCCTTCTTCGGTGTTCCTGCCGCCACCATCACCGCCACCTCGCGGCTGGCGCAGGCCAGTGGCGCAGCGGTAGTACCTTTTACCCAGCGCCGGCTGGCGGATGGCAGTGGCTACCTGCTAAAGCTGTACCCGGCACTGGAAGGTTTCCCCGGCGCCACGCCAAATGACGACGCCCTCAGGATCAACCGGATCCTTGAGAAACGGATCCGGGAGATGCCCGAGCAATATCTCTGGGTGCACCGGCGCTTCAAGACACGACCGGAAGGCGCTGCCTCACTTTACCCGCCGCAGATAGAAAAAGATCAATGACTTTAGCAACATTTCATCGTTTCTCCCGATACTGACAAGACAGACCAAACCCAGGACACCAATCAATGCTCAAATCACTGTTCCGTCGCCTTGGATACTCCCTGCAGAGAATCAACAAGGCCGAGTCCGAGGAAGATATTTTGTTCAAGGCCTTGCGACTTGGTGGCGTTGGGCTTGTTATCGACTGTGGCGCCAACCATGGACAATTTTACCATTTATGTCGTCGCAGCGGGTTTACAGGTCCGATCTGGTGTATTGACCCAAACCCCTATTGCCTCGCGACATTGAATGCACTGGCTGAGCAGGACGCTGCATTGAAGATAATTCCTGCCGGCACAGGCGATCACGACGCCCTGTTGCCATTGAATTCCGCCGGGGCCTTGGACGACCTCAGTTCATTCCTGGATCAAACACCCTTGCTTACCTCACGCTTCAAGCGCGCTGAAGTCACCGAAACCATGGAGGCCCAGGTCCGACGGCTGGACGGCCTCATGGATGAAGAGGGCTTGCCAGCAGACATGCGAGTATTTCTCAAGGTGGATACCCAGGGCTACGATCTCGCGACCCTGGAAGGAATGGGGGAACGAATCAACCAGGTCTCTGGCGTCAAGGCTGAAATGTCTGTACAGGCTGCTTATGAAGACGCCCCGAGCCACTGGGAATTGCTCGAATTTTTCCGCACCCATGACTTTGAGCCATTCTCCTTCACCACCGTTACTCGGGATTTCGACGGCCGTTACATCGAGTACGATGCCTATTTCCTGAAGACCCCTCGCAAGGGGAACTAATCTTGCCAGATTTGCACTGATGCCGGTCCATCGTTCTTTCAAACAGACTTTATCACTGATATGAGCGTAAGCACTCTGCCGATCAGGAATGGGGAATCCCGGGACTGCATCGTCATTATCAACGCATCCAAAGAAGGACCATGCGCCCCGCTCGGCGGCATCCAAAAGGCCATTATCGGCCAGATCGCGGCTTTACGCTCCAGTGGTGTCGATGTCTGCCTGCTCAGTGCAGCACATCGGTGCGCCAGCATTGCACGGGAAATGGGCTGCACGGTTCACTACGACCCACGCTGGCATAACGGTTTCAAGCCATTGGCCATCCCCGACCTGGCTCGCACCCTGATCAAGCTCAGGAAAAAAAGGCCCGCCGCCATACTCCACCACAGCGGCCGGACTTGGCTGTGGGGTCATATGTTTTTTTTCGGTATACCCAACATTGCCATACTGCATAGGGAACTAATTCGTCCCTACCGATTCTTCAGGCGGTGGCTGGCGCTCTCACCCGGGTATGCCGCACAACTCCAGTCCCTGGATCGCCTGTCTGCATGGCGCCTTGTCCAATGGGCCCCAAATTGTCTCATGCGTGAGCCAGACCCTGCGCGGAAGCGATCCTCCAGCGCACATACTTCGCCCGAACCAGGCGCAGGCTTCACGCTTGGCTTTCTCGGAAGGGCGAGCGAGGGAAAAGGTCTGGACATGCTGCTCAGGGCCATTCGTGAATTGAGGGCCAACGGAACCGACATCCGCCTAAAGATTGCCGGAACCATAGATCCGTGGATATTTACCAAAGCTGACGAATATGACTTGAAGGAAGCAATCGACCCACTGGGGTGGCAAGAAAATACGAATGACTTTTTTGGCTTGATTGACTGCCTGGTGCTCCCATCCGAAAAGGAATCCTTTGGACTGGTACTGATTGAAGCTATGGAAGCGAAGCTACCGGTCATAGCCACCCGCTGCAATGGACCCGAGTCCATCGTCCTTGACAATGAAACCGGATTACTCGTTCCCATCGGCAGCCAGAGAAAACTAATCCAGGCAATAGCAATGCTCGCAAACAACCCAATACTGGCGAAACAACTGGGGGAAAAAGGCTTAGAGCGCGTACAAATCAACTTTACACCGCGCGCGATCTCAGGCCTGTTGCTGGCTAGCCTGACAAGGCTCGGCGCAAAATTCACAAAACCGTAACCCAGACAGGATACCACCCACCAGTGAACACGACCCAGGAACGTAAATCTGAACTTAGAATCCGGTTGAACATGGACTTTGCTCCGCAGGGTATGGAACTGCTCACTCCCGGCGCAACCATGCACTGGAAAGACTGCGCATTCGACCTGAACCCACCACCGGGCGGAAGGGCCGATTTCTATGTCGTCCTGGCCAACGCCCAGCCGATTGACCAGTGCATCATCCCACGCAACAACAGCCTGCTAATTACCGGGGAGCCACCAGAGAAAAAGATCTATCCAAGGAAATTCTACGCGCAGTTCTCACATATCGTCGACACACACTTCCTATCAAATAACCCCAACGTTCATTTGAGCGCACCAGGTCTCAATTGGCACGTAGGGCTGGACCTGCACTCTCGAATCTATCGCTATGGATACGACCATCTTGCCGCCCTCGCATACCCGGACAAGGAGAACAAAATCGCCGTAGTGTGTTCCGACGCAGCATTCACTCCCGGACAAAGAAAAAGGTTGGCTCTGCTCGAATTCCTGAAATCCCGTCTTGGCGAACGTATGGTACATTTCGGTCGCGGCTTCACACCTATCAACGACAAGATGGACGCCATACTCCCGTACCGCTTTCACTTGGTACTGGAAAATAGTCAGTCCCCCCATTACTGGACGGAGAAACTTGCAGACGCATACCTGGGCTGGGCCTTCCCGCTATACATGGGATGCCCTAACATCCGGGAGTATTTCCCCGATGACTCATTTGAAACCATTGATGCCGGAGACTTCGAAGCCGCGCATCAAAGGCTGCTCGCTCTGCTCGATTCACCATACGATGCTGCCAGAATTGATGCAGTCGCAAGCGCCCGTGAACTTGTGCTGAATCACTACAATCCCTTTGCCTGGAGCGCGTACTGGGCCAAAAAGCTATATCAAGAAGGCCCTGAGAAAATGCTCACCATCAGGACCCACAAGGCCTTCCGGCCATTTCCGAGAGGAGATCTGTACCGCTTGCGCAGACGATTCACTCACAAACTGGGCACTTGAATCATCCGACTTTCGGCACCAGACCAAGCAAATAGCGGCTGCGTACATACAGTTTTTCAGCGAGATAGCGCGATCCGGAAAAGGAATTGGTATGGATGCGCCGGCGGCTGCGCAGAAATTTTACTCCATGATCCAGCCACATGCCCGGCCGGTGCCGTTCATTCACGATACGGCTGATGGTGGCAATCGGGCCATATTTTTCCAGCACCAGGCGCCGACTCTCCAGGATCGCATGCAAGTTCTTTTCGTACAGCCTGTCGCGTATTGCCCGCTTGATGGTTTCCGCCGCCTCGTCCACATCCCAGATATTAATGTAGAGAAAACTTTCTTCCGGGAAGTAATCCTTCGCATTGGGGCAGCCATAGTAGAGCGGCATGCAGGCACCGAGAAAAGGATCAGCAAGCTTTTCAGTCCAGTGATGCAAGCCTTCGAAATTCTCAACCGCTACATGGTATCGGTAGGCATCAAGAGCATCCGCCTTATCCACGATCGGACGAACCCCATGACCATAGATATCCAGATCCGGAACCCGCTCTTTGAGTTCCATGGTGAATTCATAGCGACGGCGATGTAGTGTATTGCCCTGTCGTTTTGAAGAACACATCGTAGAGACATCGCGAGACTTGCTCAGGGGAACATGTTTGACGAGAGTATCATAGTCACCTCGTGGCGACTGGCTGGAATAGAACCATATCAAGGCCGGCTGCTGGAAGATCCGGCCGGGGTGATCCCCGGTCACCCACTTTGGCTGGCTTGTAAGTACCCAACGGAACTGTTTCAGATATGCCGACCCATACACCTTGATCGTAGAAGGCTCAGCTGTTATCAACAAGGTGTTGTCGGGTGGGCATGCTAATTCCTCTTCCCATAGAGGATGTCGCTCGCCGGAAATTGATGGCATTTCATCATAGACCACCAACCAGTCGTAGTCCCGGCAATCACGATCGAAAATAAACCGGCAGTTCCCCCAAATCGGAACATTCCCTGGAAACAAATGCAGCCAGCCTTCCCCGTCTCGGCCTGGCTTGAACTTGCCGAGAAACTTGATGCGAATCTCCGGCGCAGCAGTATTGGCTATATCCGCCTGCATCAGTGATGTAACTCATGTCCCATGAACATTACAGCAGGCATCAGAACCCCTTCCAGAGTTTGAATGCACCTCGGACTGCATCGTAGGAATTAGTAATCATGAATCTCAGATGGCGCAAGCCATGCCAAAAACCATATGGGAACATGGAGCGCGCACGGCCTGGTACTTGCGTAAGGTGGGCAAATTCCTGATTACGCCCCGTAATATCCGAAAAACCCTGTTTCTGACCGATGACGGATGGACTGACCACCAACACACAGGAATTGCGTGAGAAGGAACGCATATACCATCGATCGACAGCCCGATTGCGCGCAATCCAGCCCCAAACCTTCTCCCTGGTCGGCATACGTTTGAGCAATTCATCAAAAACCGAGTCGCGCACCAGATAGGCATGCGCCGTATTGCACCCATAGACGCGGAACAGGCTGTGTTTTGAATCCAGGCTTCTGACCAGACGAAACGGTCCGACGGGATCCGTAAAACCCAGGTAACAGAAATCCCAGGCACACTGCTCCAGTGCTCGTGCAAGATTGGCGCAGACATCCGAGAGACCATCTCTAATTTGGATATCATCCTCGAGGATCAGCACACTATGCCAACCCTGTCGTGCTGCATAGGCGATGGCCTCGCGATGCGACAGGGCACAGCCGGCCCTGCCGGCCCAGGTTCTGTCCCGGCTCCGCCCCCCGAACAGAGGTCGCTCACCGAAACCCTCAAGCGTCGTTCCCTTCACCGCGGATAAGCGATGCAGTCGCGCCGTATCGACATAGGGCGACAGTTCGTCCAGAACGTCACGCCAGCGATCTGGACGATCATCGAGATTGATCACCAGGATGCCGTCCGCCAGTGTCTCTAGCCCGACCATGGTGGTCATCCCCAATGTTCGGCAATCCAGGGCGCCGGCCGTAGGTAATGGTGCACTTTTTTCCCCCTGTATCCTTGTATTGCTTCGTCTGGATCCGGCCGTCCGTGAAACACCAGGATCCGGCAGCCGGGTGGCAGCCTTGGGGTCAGGATGTAATTCAGTGGAAAGGCTGGGCGGCAGTTCCATTTATAACTGCGCACCCATTCCTCCGGCCACCAGTTGATCTTACCCATGGCATGCGTAAGAAATGCCTGCTCCGTATTGAAGCAATTGCGGTCTTCCGCTTGTGCCATTTCACGCAGAAAAGTCTCATAGACCACATTCGAGCGTCCGGCATCGAAACGAAATACAGATGAATTTCCCACGGCTGGGCGGCGGCCGAGCATGGCCTTTCGCCAGTTGACCCAGTTATGAATGATGCAGAACTCGCCCGGCTTGTAGTCGAAGAAGCAATCGATATCGCCTGTAATTACCACATCGAGATCCAGGAACAAGGTCGGGCCCTGCAGACCGCCAAAGCCATCCTGCAGCAGCACCAGCTTGACCAGGATGTCCGGCCAGCCACGTTTTACGCCCGGATTTTCCGGAAAGGGAATTACCCTGACACCCGGCTCCAGGCCCTCTCCATCATCCGTACAACAATGGAACTCAAAAGGACGCCTCAGATGCCTTTGCACCGACTTATACAGCGCATTCACATAATGGGGGCTATAGCGATCACCCCATTTGAGACATAGTACATTCGCGCGCGCCTGATCAGAATTCATATCATTGCCCATCAGTTACGACTCCACACCCATGGAAAGGCAAGGATTCCAGGCTTCAGAGTTGAATGATTCATGATGCAACTCCATTACCCTCCGGCTTCCTGTCGTCATGACTCGCCAGAACCCAGCAGGCCAGCGCCGTTATCAGCACCCATATGCCACGAAAATGTGTCGAGTCCAACAGGGAATACTCCAGCACACCCGCGGATACGACCGTCATCAGCAACGCCAATGCAACCCTGCTGGGCTCGCCTTTCTTACGGACAAGCGCGCTGGACAACCAGGCCATGGATACCAGCCACATGAGAAGCACGAAAAGACCGCCTGCAAGTGCGAGATCAAGCAACATATTATGAGGCGCATTTACATCAGGCCTCCCTGGCAATGCAGAGAAGGCATGCTTTCCCCAGCCATACAGCGGTGATTCCAGTATCTTTTCAATACTAAAAACCGCAGCCTGAGCCCGCAACACATCTCCTTCGCTGTATTTGCAATCCGAGTATGTGTAGAGGACCATGGCAACCAGCAGCAGCGATACACTCCCCAGGAATATTGCGAGTCCTCTACGGTTGTGCGGCAGAAACAACATAGCCAAACCCACCAACGCCGCCAGAATCGCACCCCGAGACCCTGATGCCCATACTGCAGTGGCCGCCATTATCAGCAGACCCCAAAGCAGAATACTGCCAGTCTTCCCCCTCAAGAGCCCTGCCGAGAGAACGACGGATAGCGCCATGAACGTGCCAAAAGGATTCGGATTGAAAACCATGCCTTGCATTCTGAATGCGCGCCAACCATCTTGAATTTCATTGCCAGAGAAGGCCCACTCCGCATAGCCGACAACGGTATTTATCGCCAACACACACAGAACTGCGATCGTCACCGCGCGCAAGGTCAACCAGCCACGATGCAGCAGCACCAAAACACCCACACCAACCCCGAGCACGCGCAATATCAATCTGACGAGTTCAGGCCAGGTTGTCGCCGTATCCAAGCCGACTGTGTTCTGCCATATGGCGACCATCACGAACGGTATGAGCCACGCGCACGTAATCACGAGGTAGCTGCGTATCGCCTCCGAACACCAGGCATCACGGCGCGCATACAGGGTGGCGAGCACCAGCAGCAGGCCGCTTATGTGCAAGGTTGCCCACTTCGGGGGCAAACTCAGAAGATGGATAAAAAAAATACTAGTGGCCACAATGAAGGGACCCGAATACCCATTTTGTCGCACCATGCTACCAACCGCCGACTTCACCTGCATAACAGATCCATATTCACCACCGCACTGCCCTCGCACAACTCAACACTGCTCACTTCCCACCAGGTTCTCATACAGCCCCACCGTCGCATCCAGCATACGTTGCAGGTCATAGGCCCTGGTTGCCGGCACCTCGGGGCGCTGCGCGTGGATGGCACGCACGGCGGCGGTCAATGCCTCGATATCGCCCAGTGGTACCCGCCCCTGCGGGAACAGTTCCCCGAGGATCTCGCCCACCCCACCATGATCATAACCCAGCACCGGCACCCCCATGTACAGGGCCTCCAGCACCGTGCGGCCGAAGGACTCCGGCTTGCGCGACAGGGACAGCACTACATTCGAGGCCGCGTAGATATCCCGCACATCCATGCGATGGCCGGTGAAGGTAATACGCTCCTGCAGGCCACGCTTGGCGATCTCTTCGCGCAGCTGTTGCGCATAGCGCTTGCGGCGCGGATCCTCGCCGCCGACGATGAGGCCATGTACCGGCACATTATCGGCCAACAGCCGCTCCATCAGCTGCACGAAATCCAGGTGCCCCTTGAGGCGCGCGAGGCGCCCGGGCAGGGTGAGCACAAAACGCTCCAGCAGGAAGGGATACTGATCGAACCAGCGCTGAGCCCAGGAGTCGGCAGGCCGGTAGCCATGGGGAAACACCGTCGGATCCACGCCACGATGGATCAGCTCGATACGGGCCGGATCCACTTTTGGATAATTGTCCTGGATATAGCGGCGCGCCGTGTCCGACACGGCGATGATTTTCTCGCCCCTGGTCATGACCTCGCTATAGCGATTCACCGAGTACAGGCCATGCACGGTGGTGACAAGGCGCGGCCGGCGATCTTCCGGCATGCCTTTCCAGGCCCGCCAGGCCACCCAGGCCGGCATGCGCGAGCGGGCATGCAGGATATCCACCTGCTGTTCCTCGAGAAAGGCACGCAGGCGCCGCACCCAGCGCAAGGTCCAGAGAGACTTTTCCCCGATGGGCCACTGTAGGTGGCGACTGCCCTGGCCGGTGAGCCGTGACACCAGCTGGCCGCCACCGGAGATCACCCAGGACCTATGGCCGCGCTTAACCAGTTCCTGCGCCACTTCCAGGGTGCCACGCTCCACGCCACCACTCTCCAGGGCAGGCAGGACCTGTACCACGGTCAGCTTGCGTTCAGCCATCGTTCCACGATCCATTGGGCGCAGCGTTGCGCCTCGTTGAAGGGTTGTGCGGCCGGGTATCCGGCCCCCTGTTGCCAGGCGGTGAAATCCACCACCCGCCGCTCGTCGACCAGTTGCCGCAGACCGCGGCTCACCCGC
The DNA here is from genome assembly GCA_035462005.1 of Gammaproteobacteria bacterium. GTDB lineage: Bacteria > Pseudomonadota > Gammaproteobacteria > DSM-19610 > DSM-19610 > JAIVHA01. The sequence continues at coordinate 9,534 of DATHUT010000222.1, forward strand.
CCGGGACGCGTTTCGGGCACCGGCAGGATACCCACGGCAGCACCGGCAGTGAGTGCCTCGTAGACCATGGACACACTGTCGGCCGTGACCCAGGCCACGGCGGCACGGGAAAGCTGTTCCGGCAGCCAGTCGCGGCCGGTTTGCTCGGCGGGCAGCACCTCCAGGCGGTCGCCGGCCTGTTTCGCCAGTGGCGCCAGCGCCGGCAAACAGGACGGCGGGGTACGCCGCGAGGTGGTCAGGCGCCAGTGGCGCCGCGGCTCACGCGCCAACAGTTCGCCAATCGCCGCCAGCAACCCCGCCTCGTCCCAGCCATGGTGCTTCGAGGGGCCGCCGATGAGGATCAGGCCCAGGTCCGATTCCCGCTCGGCGGCGGGTCGCATGCGGTTCAACACACCCTCGGTAACCAGTACATGGTCGCTGGCGGGCGGTGCGTCGTGGCGCGGCACCAGGCAGAGGTCGAAGCAGCGCACCGGCAGGCTGGGCTTCATCATCACCACCACCCGCCCGCCCCGGGCGCGGCGCGCCGCCAGCATGGGCAGGTGAGTGGCGTGGCCGGCGCCAAGGATCAGGTCCGGAGTGGGCAGGCCTTCACCCGGCGGGAAGCGGCAGCTTGCCCAGTACCGGACGGATGCCAGGCGGCCACCGGCCGACAGTTCATGGACCTCGACAGGCACCCGCTCCTGCAACGCCTGCACCAGGCCCGCGCTCTGGTTTTCGTGACCGGGCTTGCCGTCCAGAAAACGCCAGATGACAACCGGGGCCTTGGTCATAGCAAAAAAGGGGACAGACCCCATTTTTTTTGAACACGCTGAAGAATCCTGGGAGACATCGACAAAAAAGTGGGGTCTGTCCCCATTTTTACGCCCCCTGTAGGAGCGGGCTCTGCCCGCGAACATTCGCGGCCCTGCCCCAGGGTACACTCTCGACCGCTACACGGTCTCACCTTGAGGCCGCTCCTACAGGGAAGAGGACATTTCACCCCTCGTGCTTCAATACGTAATCCGCCCCGCAATAGGGACACTTGGCCTGGCCGGTCTTTTCGATGGGCAGGTACACACGTGGGTGGGAATTCCACAGGCTCATGCCGTCC
>DATHUT010000223.1:0-1772 GCA_035462005.1 Gammaproteobacteria bacterium
TCATTGGGGTCGATGATGAGCGGCAGGACGATGGCCGCGATGACCAGCAGCCCCACCAGGCTGCCGAGCAGAATCAAGAAGATGCGCAATGCTTTGCCCATGGGATGAATCCTTCCGGTATTTGGCCGCGCACAGGCGGGAGTGCCCAGTATAGTGGCTTCCCCCTGCCCTGCCCAGCCCGGGTTTCGTTTAAAAACAATTAACTAAGAAGCCTGAAAATCAAATCCATAGCCTCATTTCCGCGCCCCCCGTCATTCCCGCGCATCCTTTCACTCGTCATTCCCGCGAAGGCGGGAATCCAGGGGTTCAAAAAACATGGAATTCCCGCCTTCGCGGGAATGAGGGGGGTAGGACACACACGAAATCAACCACCTGGATGCCCGCTTTCGCGGACATGGCAATATTCAAAATACCTCCCATGGCAGACAACTTGAACGGCTGACTGACCTGGATCAATGCCTGTCCCCGGTCCGGCTTGCATATTCGGCTACAGGCACTATCACTGACAGAGGGGACTCTGTCGCGAGCGGAAAGTGCCCGGAGATTCCCGCGAGGGTATGACAAGGAAACCGTTCCCCCGCATCCTGCATTTCGTCACACAGGAGTATCGCCTATGAACCGTGACTGTGTCGTTGTCGCCGACGGCGCCCGCGCCCGCTTCTTCACCCTGCGCGAAGCCGATCACCCCGAACTCGAATCCAGCCCCAACCTCATCGAAGTAAACGATCTCGTGCAGCCGGAAAAGGAGCTGCACAACGGTGAACTGTGGGCGGAAAGCCGCCCCAGCCGCAGCCGGGGCCGGAATGGCGGCCCCGCCCATGGCTTCGATGATCATCGCAATGAACATACGGAGGAACAGGACCGGCGCTTCGCCCGCAGCGTGGCCGAGGAGGCGGCGCGCCTGGCACGCCGACAGCAGACCCGCAATGTGATCCTGGTGGCCCAGAAGCGCATGCTGGGACTGCTGCGCGAGTGCATGGATCCGCTGGCCAAGGCCGGCGTGGAGGTGCGGGAACTGGCCAAGGACCTGAGCAAACTCCATCCCCTGGAGTTGCACGAGCACCTGGCGCGGGAACAGCTCATCCCGCGGCGGCGCACCCCGGTGGGCAGCTGACCGGCGCCCCTGGCCACGACTGGATGGCCAGGGCTTCCCCCTGTAGGAGCGGTCTCTGGCCGCGAACAGGGTTGCCACGGCTTTCGCGGCCAGAGGCCGCTCCTACAGGGGGCCATCCCGAGACAGTACGGCCAGCCCGGCCGCTCGGGATCATCGTGCGCGCGGCGGACTTCTATTCCAGACGTACGCGATAGGCCTCGGCCAGGGAGATGGTGCCGGTGCGTGCCAGCTCGACGGCATTGGTGGTGAGCGGCACCATGCCATCGCGAACGGCCTGCTCGCGCAGGGTATCGGCCGCCACGGTGGGCGTGAGCAGAGCGCGTAACGCCGGGGTCAGCAGCAGCAGTTCATACACCGCCTTGCGCCCGTGATAGCCGGTCTGGTTGCACTCGGGGCAACCGGTGGCGTGGTGAAAGATTTCCTCGTTGGGCACACCCAGCGCCTTGCGCATCAGCGGGTCCACGGGTTCCTGTGTCTTGCAGTGGGGACAGTTGAGACGTACCAGCCGCTGCGCCAGCACACCGAGCAGGGAGGACTTCACCAGGAAGCTCTCCACTCCCATCTCGATCAGGCGCGTCACCGAGGTGGGCGCATCGTTGGTGTGCAGGGTGCTGAGCACCAGGTGACCGGTTAGGGCGCTCTCCACCGCGATCTTGGC
>DATHUT010000224.1:0-11649 GCA_035462005.1 Gammaproteobacteria bacterium
GACCACCTCCAAGGTGAGCGACGATCAGCTGTTCTACTGCCGCCAGCGCGGACTGTCGGAGGAAGACGCGGTGAACATGATCGTCAACGGCTTCTGTAAGGAAGTGTTCAAGGAGCTGCCCATGGAGTTCGCCGTGGAGGCACAGAAGCTTCTGGCGGTCAGCCTGGAAGGCGCGGTCGGATAATCGAGTGGGAGTTGCTAGGGGCGAGTGGCTAGGACCCTTGCTTAGCCGACCGCGCCTTCCAGCGTCAGGTTCAGCAGTTTCTGTGCTTCCACGGCGAATTCCATGGGCAGTTCCTTGAACACTTCCTTGCAAAAGCCGTTGACGATCATGGATACGGCGTTCTCTTCCGACAGGCCACGCTGGCGGCAGTAGAACAGCTGGTCCTCGCTGATCTTGGAGGTGGTTGCCTCGTGCTCCACCTTGGCAGTCGGGTTGCGTACTTCTATATAAGGGAAGGTGTGGGCGCCGCAGCGATCCCCGATCAGCAGGGAGTCACACTGGGTATGGTTGCGGTCATTCTCGGCCCGCTGCGCCATGCGCACCAGGCCACGGTAGCTGTTCTGTCCCTGGCCTGCGGAAATGCCCTTGGAGACGATGGTGCTGCGGGTATTGCGGCCCAGGTGGATCATCTTGGTACCGGTGTCCGCCTGCTGCATGCCGCGTGTCACCGCCACGGAATAGAACTCGCCAACGGAATCGTCACCACGCAGGATGCAGCTGGGATATTTCCAGGTGATGGCCGAGCCCGTCTCCACCTGGGTCCAGGAGATATGCGAGCGGTCGCCGCGGCAATCGCCGCGCTTGGTGACGAAGTTGTAGATGCCGCCTTTGCCCTGCTCGTCGCCTGGATACCAGTTCTGCACCGTGGAGTACTTGATGCGGGCGTCCTCCATGGCCACCAGTTCCACCACCGCCGCGTGCAACTGGTTCTCGTCGCGCATGGGCGCGGTGCAGCCTTCCAGGTAGCTCACATGACTGCCGGCCTCGGCGACGATCAGGGTGCGCTCGAACTGACCGGTGTTGGCTTCGTTGATACGGAAGTAGGTGGACAGCTCCATGGGACAACGCACGTCCTTCGGGATGTACACGAAAGTGCCATCGGTGAACACGGCGGCGTTGAGGCAGGCGAAGTAGTTGTCCTTGTAGGGCACCACGGAGCCCAGGTGCTGCCGGACCAGTTCCGGGTACTCGCGCACTGCCTCGGACATGGAACAGAACAGCACCCCGGCGTCGGCCAGGTTCTTGCGGAAGGTGGTGGCCACCGACACGCTGTCGAACACGGCATCCACCGCCACGCCGGCCAATGCCTTCTGTTCCTCCAGTGGGATGCCCAGTTTGTTGTAGGCATCCAGCAGCTGCGGGTCCACCTCGTCCAGGCTCTTGGGCCCGTCGCCCTTCTTCTTCGGAGCCGAGTAATAGGAGATGGACTGGAAGTCGATGGGCGGATGGCGCACCTGGGCCCAGTCCGGCTCCTCCAGGGTCAGCCAGTGGGCGTAGGCCGCGAGCCGCCATTCCAGCAGCCATTCGGGCTCGCCCTTCTTGGCGGAGATCATGCGAATGACCTCTTCGCTCAGGCCGGGCGGGGCGGTGTCTGCCTCGATATCCGTCACGAAACCGTGCTGATATCCAGTCCGGATCAGGTCGTCCATGGTTTGCTGTTGGGAATTCATAGGCTTATCCGTCCGCTGTTAATACCATAGTAATTTACTCGGGTATTACAATGGACCCCCTGGAGGCGGATTTCAAGACCCCATTGGGCAGGGCTATTATCCGGTACAAACTCTGTGGCGATTGGCTAAACTATTGATCTTTACAATAAATTTGAGTTTTCTCCAGGCTTCTGGTATGATTTCGCTTCCTTTCCCTCATCCAGCGGGTTCTGCCGCGGATGCCGAAGGTTCCTTCGCCCACCGGGGGAATCTCGACGGAACGGTCCTGGTACCGTACACCACGAAGCGATCGTGACCTTACTGTAATGGCGCGCCCGACCATTACTCATTTGGCTTCTCGACAAGGAGAATGATTGTGAGCAAGGAACTAATGTTCTACTGCATCCCCCAGCAGGCGTATATGCGCACCACCAATTGCGAAAACCTGCGCAAGCGCCCAGTGGGCAAGGCCCCCGCCGGTGCCCAGCCCAAGCTGCGTGCTTGTGAGCGTTGCACCATGTATCCGCTCGTGGACGGCCGCAAGGTTCCCACCGTTACCCTCGAACAGTACCTGGGTGGCGACAAGCCAAAGGTCTCCAACCTGCAGACTGTGGCCAACAAGAAAATCATCCAGGAACACCTGGCCCGCCAGGCCAGCTGATCCTCATCTTCTGTCGGAACCGGGCGCCGGACCCGGTTACGCCTCACGATCACCCTCTTTCCTATCCCGGCGCCCTGAAGCCACTGGGCAGTTTGGGTATACTCGAGTCATACCCGGGAAGACCCAGCCTCAGTCTAATTCCCGTCATTCCGGTGCAGGCCGGAATCCATGAACTTCAGCAACCTGGATTCCCGCTTGCACCGGAATGATGAATAAATCGGAATGACGGGTTAATCAGGGTTTCTCCGGATTTCGTATTGCCCGCATGTGGCGGGTAATACCTGAACAGTAACCTGATGAAAGCACTGTGATGACGACAACATCTGCAGAACAGGCGCGTCCGGTCATCTTTGGCGAGGTCCTGTTCGATCACTTTCCGGATGGACAGCAGATACTGGGCGGCGCCCCCTTCAATGTCGCATGGCATCTGCAGGGCTTCGGCCTGAGGCCCTTGCTCATCAGCCGCGTCGGCCACGATGACAGTGGCAGCGTCGTGGTGGAGTGCATGGAGCAGTGGGGTATGGACCTGCGGGGGATGCAGCAGGACGATCGACATCCCACCGGCACGGTCGAGGTGCGCATGCGCGAGGGCGGCCATGATTTCGCCATCCTGCCTGACCAGGCCTACGACTACATTCAATCGGAACCAGCCCTGCAACTCCTGGAAGGCAATGGCCACGGCATGCTCTACATGGGCAGCCTGGTGGGTCGTGGCGCTGTATCGCGTGCCAGCCTGGACAGCCTGTTGCGCCGTCTGCGCATGCCTATCTTCGTGGATATCAATCTGCGCCCGCCGTGGTGGAACCTGGCCAGGGTGGAGGGCTCCCTGGCACGGGCGCGCTGGGCCAAGCTCAATGATGAGGAACTGCGCGAACTGGTGGGTCGGCGAGCGGACGACGACGAGGAGCGCCAGGTACAGGCGGAACTGCTGCGCACCCGCTACGACCTGGAACTGGTGATCCTGACGTTGGGTGCCCGTGGCGCCGACTTCATCAGCGCGGGCAGTCGCATTCACGGTGCACCGGTACCGGTTACGCAGTTGGTGGACACGGTGGGAGCGGGGGATGCCTTCAGTGCCGTGACCTTGCTGGGCCTGGTTCACGACTGGCCACTGGAGCAGATCCTGCAGCGCAGCCTTGCCTTCGCCAGCCGTATCTGTGCCCAGCGTGGCGCCACAGCCGCCGATGAGGAGCTGTACCGGGACTTCCGCCGGGAATGGAAGGTATGACGCAGGGGCAGCAAGGTCACTACATCGTTCTGATCAGTATCCACGGCCTGATCCGTGGCCGCGACCTGGAACTGGGTCGTGATGCCGATACGGGTGGCCAGATCCAGTATGTCGTTGAACTGGCCAAGGCGCTGGCGGCCCGCGAGGATGTCTGGCGCGTGGACCTGCTCACCCGCCTGGTGGTGGATCCCAAGGTGTCGGCGGACTATGCCGAGCGCATGGAGCCCATCGCCGACAAGGCCTTCATCGTGCGCCTGCCCGCAGGTCCGCGCCGCTACCTGCGCAAGGAAGTACTCTGGCCCTACCTCGACAGCTTCACCGACCATGCCCTGCAGCATGTGCGCCGCATTGGCAAGGTACCCGATATCATTCACAGTCACTATGCCGATGCCGGCTACGTGGGCTCGCGTCTGTCCTCCCTGCTGGGTGTGACTCTGGTGCACACCGGGCATTCCCTGGGCCGGGTCAAGCGCGAACGCCTGCTGGAGCAGGGTGTGAAGCCGGACGTCATCGAGACCCAGTACAACATCAGCCAGCGCATCGAGGCGGAAGAGGTGGTGCTGGATCATGCCTCCATGGTGGTGGCCAGCACCCGTCAGGAAGTCGAGGAACAATACAGCACCTACGACAACTACCAGCCCAAGCGCATGCAGGTGATCCCGCCGGGCGTGGACCTGCGCCGCTTCCGCCCGGCCTCGGCCACCGAGCTGAGACCGCGTATCTGGCAGTCCCTGCGGCGCTTCCTCACCCATGAGAAACGCCCCATCATCCTTGCCCTGTCGCGCGCCGACGAACGCAAGAATATCCAGACCCTGGTGTGCGCCTATGGTGAGCGCTCCAGCCTGCGCGAACTGGCCAACCTGGTGATCGTGGCCGGCAATCGCGACGACATCCAGACCATGGAGCGGGGGCCGCGCCAGGTGCTGACGGAACTGCTACTGCTCATCGACCGCTACGATCTGTGGGGCTCGGTGGCCATCCCCAAGCACCACGAGCCGGATGACGTGCCGGACCTGTACCGGCTGGCGACACGCTCCGGTGGTGTGTTCGTCAACCCGGCCCTCACCGAACCCTTCGGCCTGACCCTGATCGAGGCTGCGGCCTGCGGCCTGCCACTGGTGGCCACCCACGACGGCGGTCCCAAGGACATCCTGCGCCACTGCAAAAATGGCGTGCTCATCGATCCCCTGGAGGTCGATGCCATGGGCCAGGCCCTGGAAGAAGCCATCCACGACCGGCGCCGCTGGAAGCAGTGGTCGCGCAACGGCCTCACCGGCACGCGCAAACACTATGCCTGGGCCAGCCACGTGGACAAGTACCTTCGCGCCGTGCGCAAGACCTGGGGCGGGGTGCACAAGCAGCGCCTGGTGGAGAGCGAACGCAGCCGCCTGCCCACCATCGATCGCTTGCTGGTCTGCGACGTGGACGACACCCTGCTCGGCGACAACGAGGCCCTTGAGGAATTACTGGAACGCCTGCGTCAGGCCGGCCCCCATGTGGGCTTCGGCATCGCCACCGGCCGTTCCCGCGACAACCTGGAAAAGCTGCTTAAACGTTACCGTATCCCCGAACCGGATCTGCTGATCACCTCGGTCGGTGCCGAGATTCATTACGGCAAGAAACGGGTATCCGACCAGCGCTGGCAGGCGCATTTGGATTATCGCTGGGACCCTAAAGCGCTGCGTGCTGCCATGGCTGACATGCCTGGCCTGCGGCTGCAGCCGAAGAGCGAGCAGCATCCTTTCAAGATCAGTTATTTTCTCGATAAGGAAGAGGCGCCCTCACTGCGTGACATGGTGCGCTTCCTGCGCAAGCGCGACTTGCACGCCAATGTGATTCGGTCTCATTGCATGTTCCTGGACCTGCTCCCGGTGCGTGTTTCCAAGGGGCTGGCCCTGCGTCACGTGGCGGTGCGCTGGGGCCTGAACCCGGAACGTTTCCTGGTGGTGGGCGGCTCTGGTAATGACGAGGGCATGCTGCGCGGCAACACCCTGGGCGTGGTGATTGGTAACCACAGTACCGAACTCGATCGCCTGCAGGGTGAACCGCGCATCTATTTCGCCCAGGGAGAGCATGCCCGTGGGGCCCTGGAAGGGATCGACTACTACGATTTCCTGGGCGAGTTCCGTATTCCCGAGGAAGAAAGCCAGGAGATTTGATGGAAGCCTTTGCCCAATATCTGGAGGAACACCGCCACAAGGTCCATGCCCTGTTGCGCCATTACCTGAAACAGGAGCGTGTGTTCCTGCTGCACTCGGACCTGTGGGACGGCTTCGAGGCCTTCTGCGCCGAGGAGGAGAACGGCGCCATCTGTGACAGCGGCTTGGCGCAGGGTATTGCGCTGGCCCAGGAAGCAGTGCTGGAGGCGCCCTGGGTCTACCTGTCCATACGCCCGTCCCTGGGGCGCTGGCTGTATTTTCGTTTCCATGTGGAAGCCATGGAGCACGAGGAGATCGATGTATCCGACTTTCTGGCCTTCAAAGAGCGCCAGGTGCACAAGGATGGGGACGGCGGTTTCCGCGAATGGCCTCTGGAAGTGGATCTCGGTCCCTTCAACCGTGAATTCCCCAAGCTGCAAGAGGCGCGTTCCATCGGTCGTGGCGTGGAGTTCCTGAACCGGCGCCTGTCCAGTACCCTGTTCGACAAGCTCGGCAAAGGCGACCGCAGCCTGTTGGATTTCCTGCGCGTGCACCAGTGTCGTGGCGTACAACTGATGCTCAACGACCGTATCAATGACACCATGGCGCTGCGCTCGGCCTTGCGGCGCGCCGAGGACTACCTGGCGGAGCAGGATCAGCAGGCCGGCTGGGAGCAGGTCGGGCATGTCTTGCAGGATTTCGGCTTCGAGCCGGGTTGGGGCCGCGAGGCGGCGCGCATGCGCGAGACCCTGCACCTGCTGTCCGACATCCTGGAGGCGCCCGAGCCAGGGAACCTGGAGCGCTTCCTGTCGCGCATCCCCATGATCTTCAACCTGGTGATTCTGTCACCGCATGGCTTTTTCGGGCAGGCGAACGTGCTGGGCATGCCCGACACCGGTGGCCAGGTGGTGTATATCCTCGACCAGGTGCGTGCCCTGGAAAAAGAGATGCGCCATCGCATCGATATCCAGGGCCTGGATATCGAGCCCCAGATCGTCGTCATCAGCCGCCTGATCCCCGAGGCGCGCGGTACCACCTGTGACCAGCGTCACGAGTCCATCGTCGGCACGGAGCATGCACGCATCCTGCGCATCCCCTTCCGCGAAGAGGACGGCAGTGTGGTGCAGCAGTGGATCTCGCGCTTCGAGATCTGGCCCTACCTGGAGCGCTTCGCCTTCGACGCGGAGCAGGAATTGCAGGCGGAGATGGGCGGGCGGCCCGATCTGATCATCGGCAACTATTCCGATGGCAACCTGGTGGCCACCATCCTCGCCCATCGATTGCACGTGACCCAGTGCAATATCGCCCATGCCCTGGAAAAGACCAAGTACCTCTACTCGGACCTGTTCTGGGCCGACAACGAGGCGCAGTATCACTTTTCTGCCCAATTCACCGCCGACCTGATCGCCATGAACGCCGCGGACTTCATCATCACCAGCACCTACCAGGAGATCGCCGGTGACAAGCGCACCATCGGCCAGTACGAAAGCTACCAGTCCTTTACCATGCCGGGGCTGTACCGGGTGGTGAACGGCGTGAACGTCTTCGATCCCAAGTTCAACATCGTCTCACCCGGTGCCGACGCCGAGGTGTATTTCCCCTACACGGAAACCGGGCGGCGCCTGCGCGACCTGCAGCCGGATATTCGCGAGATGATCCGGGGTGGTCCAAGCGCCGAGGCCCGTGGCCAACTCGTGGCACCGGACAAGCCCATCCTGTTCAGCATGGCACGTCTGGACACCATCAAGAACCTGACCGGGCTGGTGGAATGGTACGGCTCCAGCCCGCGCCTGCGCGAAGCGGCCAACCTGGTGCTGGTGGCCGGGCATGTGGACCCGGCCCAGTCCGGGGATCGCGAGGAGCAGGAACAGATCGGTCGCATGCATGCTCTCATGGACCAGTACCAGCTCGATGACCAGTTGCGTTGGCTGGGCAAGCGCCTCGACAAGGGCCAGAGCGGGGAACTCTATCGCGTCATCGCCGATGCCAGGGGGGTGTTCGTGCAGCCTGCCCTGTTCGAGGCCTTCGGCCTGACGGTCATCGAGGCCATGAGTTCGGGACTGCCCACCTTCGCCACCTGCTACGGCGGACCACTGGAGATCATCGTCGACGGTGTCTCGGGTTTTCACATCGACCCGAACCATGGCGATGCGGCGGCGGACAAGCTGGCGGACTTCTTCGAGCGCTGCGACCGCGAGCCCGACTACTGGCGGGAATTGTCCCTGGGCGGCATCGACCGGGTCCAGGCACGCTACACCTGGGAGCGCTACGCGGAGCGCATGATGACCCTGTCGCGCATCTACGGTTTCTGGAAATACGTGACCAACCTGGACCGGGACGAGACGCGCCGCTACCTGGAGATGTTCTACGGCCTGCAGTTCCGGCCCCTCGCCCGCCAGGTACACGGGGGCTGAATCACCCGACGCATTTCCCCTCAACCTCTTCGCGACCGCGCCGATACCCATACCGAAAATATGTATTTGGCCTTGAGGGGTGTTCATGCGGATGATTGGCCTGGGTTTTTTTGCCTGCCTGCTGTGGCTGGCGGGGCCGGTGGCGGCCGAGTCGCTGGGCAAGATGGAGGTGCCGGAGGCGGTCCCCGGCGTAACCACCCAGGATGCCGAGGGCCTGATCGGGCTGGTGCAGAGCCTGCCCGGCTTGGTTCTCATCGATTCCCGCGTCCCTGCCGACCGCCACCAGGGCTATATCCAGGGTTCCATCAGCCTGCCCGACAACCAGACGGCCTGCGCGACCCTGGGGGATGTGCTCCCCGACCTGGATACCCCGGTGGTGTTCTACTGCAACGGCGTCAAGTGCGGGCGCAGCGTCATCGCGATCCAGATCGCCCGCGACTGCGGCTACCGCAATGTCCACTGGTTCCGGGGCGGTTTCGAGGAGTGGAAGCAGAAGGGCTATCCCTTCCTGCAGCAGTAGGCCGCAATGCTGCGCCAGCCTATCTCTCTGCGCATGCTGACCGGTCTGGTGGTGTTGGTGATGGGGGCGCTCGGCATGTCCCTGGCCCTGGTGACCGGCGGTATCTATCACCGTTTGACCCTGGAGAACCAGCGCCAGGGCCTGGCCGGCCTGGTGGGTCTGGCGGCCACCGAGGCGCTGGAGCGCCAGGAGCAGAAATCCCGCGCCCTGGGTCTCAGCGTGCAGAGTGCCCCGGCCTTCGAACGGGCCCTGGCGGCGGGGAACCACGAGGCCATCGGTTCCCTGCTCGACGACCAGTTCCATCAGTATTTCGTGACCGCCGGCGAGATCCGCCTGTTGCAGCTGCGCCTGTTCAGTCCCGATTTTCAGCTGCTGGCCGAGGCCAGCGAGGGGCGCGCCCGGTTCGCGCCGGACAGCGGCGCCTGCCCCGGCCTGCTGGAGCGCGCCGACCGCCGCAAGGGACCGGCGCGCCTGCAGTTCATCTCCGCCCTGTGCGCGGATCCCTTGCCCTTGCAGAGCCTGCTGGTGCCGGTGGGTGGTCTGTTCCTGCGCGGCTACCTGGAGGTGGTGGTGGATCCCTCCCTGGGCTTGGAAGGGCTGGCGCAGGAATTGGGCATGCCGTTGCGCCTCCGCAGTATCGACGACGAGGTCCTCCACCAGTCTGCCTCCTGGCCCGCGGAAGGCGTCGGCCCGGAGGCCCTGGAGGGAGGTTATGCACTGCGCGGTGACTGGCACCGTGAGGTGCTGCACGTCACTCTCCTGAGCGACGTTTCGGGCTTGCGGAAAGAGTTGGGGGAAACGCGGCGCAACATCCTGATGGTGGCCACCCTCCTGACCCTCTGGGTGGCGTTGATGATGTTCTGGATACTGCGCCGCACCGCGCTGGAGCCCATCGCCGGACTGCTGCAGCGCCTCGAGAATTACCATCATGGAGAATCGGGGGCGGACGATGCCGCACCCGCCGTGGCCATTCGTGAGTTCCATGCCCTGCAGGACCTCTATGACACCCTCGACCACCTGGCCCACACCGATCCCCTGACCTTACTGCCCAATCGTACCCAGTTCCGCGATTGCCTGAACAACTACACGACGGGAGACCAGCGTCATCAGAAAGGATTTGCGCTCATGATCATGGACCTCAATGGCTTCAAACAGGTGAATGATCGCCATGGGCACCAGGTAGGTGACATGCTGCTGCACCAGGTAGCGGTGCGTATGTTGGCGTCGAAGCGGAGAGGCGACATCCTCGCGCGCCTGGGCGGCGATGAGTTCGGTATGCTGCTGCCCGGGATGACCTCGCGGGAGGAAAGCGGGTTCGTGGCGGAAAAGCTGGCCGCTCTGTTGGCCGAACCGTTCCAGCTCGGCACCCAAGAATGCCGGGTGGGCCTGAGTATCGGTATTGCCTTCTATCCCGATGATGCGGTGGATCCCGATAACCTGATCAGCCAGGCGGACGCCGCCATGTACGAGGCCAAGCGCAGCGGCAGCGGCTACGCCTACGCCAGATCGTCCCAATGAATCAAATGTTCCTCCAGTTCATCGGGTTCGACCTCCAGCTCCGACACCGCCATGCCGGCAATGCAGATGCCCGCGTCCCAGACCGACTGCGCCGTGCCGGTGCGCAGGGGATGCCAGTCCGGTAGTGGCTTGCCCTCCGCCAGCAGGCGGTAGGCGCAGGTCTCCGGCAGCCAGTTCTCCTTGGCGATATCCGGCGTCACCTTCACGCAGTCGGGCACCAGGGTGCTGCGGCGTTCGTACTGGGTGCAGCGGCATTCCCCCTGGTCCAGGTAGCGGCACACCACGTTGGTGAAGAAGATCTCGCCCGTGTCCTCATCCTCCAGCTTGAACAGGCAGCAGCGCGCGCAGCCGTCACACAGGGATTCCCATTCGGCGGGCGTCATCTCCTCGAGGGTCTTGCGTTCCCAGAAGGGTTTTTCAGGAATCATGCGGCAGGGCCTTGATGATGTAGACGTCATAACGGTGGTGCTTGCCCTTGATGGACATGGTGGGCAGCTGATGGTTCAGTGCCTCGGCGCCCATGGGGCGTTTCACCACCACCCGCAGGCGGGCGGCCGCCAGGGCGGCGGGCAGCAGGTCACCGGCATGAGGATCCTTGCCCAGCAGTTCCTGCAGGGCGCGCATCTCCTTTTTCACCAGACTGGACTTGCGCCGTTCCGGGTACATGGGGTCGAGATACACCACATCCGGGCGTTCCGCCTCTGAACGCCCTGCCAGCCACGGCCGGGCATCGCCATGGACCACCCGCATGCGTTCGCGCACAAGCGCACCGATTTCCGCGTCGGCACAGGCCCGCCGATGGCCGTCCTGGAGCAGGGCCGCCACCGCGGGATGGCGTTCGAGCAGCGTCACCCGGCAGCCCAGGCAGGCCAGCACGAAGGCATCGCGCCCAAAGCCGGCGGTGGCATCCAGCACCGTCGGTGTGGCCCCTGACTTTAGCCCTACGGCCCGCGCGAGGGGCTGGCCGCGTCCGCCGCCGAACAGCCGGCGATGGGCCGCTGCGCCGCCTGCCCAGTCCACGAACACGGGTCCGCTGCGGGGATCTTTGCGTGAACAGAGTTCCAGCCGCTCCCCGGTCAGGCGCAGCACATACTCCTGATCCGGCGCGGGCTCCAGGCAGAAGCCCCACTCGGCGGCCAGTGCCCGCACGGCCTCGCGCAGTTCCGGTGTCTCCGCCACGATGGCCAGGGCTTCAGTCATGGATCTGGTGTGCGCGCCGGTGCAGGGTGATATCCATCGCGATCTTCAGGACGACCAGTGCGATGAGCAACGCCAGCGGTGATCCGAGCATCTGGATGCCCCAGCCACCGGCGATGATGGCTACGTGCAACACGGCGATGCGCTTGTAGGGCGCGGACATCAGGTTCTTGATTTCGCTGTTTCGATATTCACCCCCCTGGAAATAATTCAGCAACAGCGACAGGCCATGGGACAGGAACAGCCCCAGCCAGGCGAGCACCACGCCGGGGGCGGCCGTATCCAGGATGTACTGCACGGCCCGCACCAGCATCTGGATG
>DATHUT010000225.1:0-6913 GCA_035462005.1 Gammaproteobacteria bacterium
CGTTCCTCGTAGGTACGGAAATAACCGCACAGGTTGGGACGGCCGAATTCGTTGTTGAAGGCCGCGGCGCCGAGCGGGCCTTCGATCATGATATCCAGGGCGGAGACGATGCGCCCCGGCTTGCCGTGATCCTCTTCCCAGGGCTGTTCGAAGCCGGGGATGCGCAGGTTGGAGACCGAAAACCCGGACAGGCCCGCCTTGGGCTTGCTGCCGCGCCCGGTGGCGCCCTCGTCGCGGATCTCGCCGCCGGAGCCGGTGGCCGCGCCCGGGAAGGGCGCGATCGCCGTGGGATGGTTGTGGGTCTCCACCTTGATCTGGATGTGGGCCGGCTCCAGCCGTTCGCCATAGAGCGATTGACCGGGCAGCGGGAAGAAGCGCCGCGCCTCGCTGCCCTCCACCACCGCGGCGTTGTCGTGGTAGGCGGACAGGATGCCGTCCGGGCTGGCCTGGTAGCTGGCGCGGATCATTTCGAACAGGCCCCGGGACTCAGGATGGCCATCGATGATCCAGCTGGCATTGAAGATCTTGTGCCGACAGTGTTCCGAGTTCGCCTGCGCGAACATCATCAGTTCCACGTCGTTGGGGTTGCGGTTCAGGGCCGTGAAGCTGTCCAGCAGGTACTGGATCTCGTCCTCGGACAGGGCCAGGCCCAGCACGCGATTGGCATTTTCCAGGGCCGCACGGCCGCCACCAAGGATATCCACACTGGTGAAGGGCCGGGGTTCGGTGTGCCGAAAGATGCGCTCCAGCTCATCCTCACCCAGCAGCACCGATTCGGTCATGCGGTCATGCAGCAGGGGGATCAGCTGGTCACGTTGCAGCGCCGTCAAGGGGCGATCGCCGGCCAGGCGCAGATGGTAGGCAGTACCGCGCTCGATGCGCAGCACCTTGGTCAGTCCGCAGTTGTGGGCGATGTCGGTGGCCTTGCTGGACCAGGGCGATATGGTACCGAAACGCGGCACCACCAGGATCGGTTCCGGGCCGGCTTCCAGTGCCGGACCGCCATATTGCAGCAGCCGCTCCAGGCGCGCATGCGCATCCCCATCCAGGGGCTGTTCCAGGTCGACGAAATGCACATGGCAGGCCGCGACCGCCGCCACCTCCGGGACCCTGGCCTGGAGCCGCGTGAGCAGCTTCCGGGCACGAAAGGAGGAAAGGGCGGAACTACCGGGGAGCTGCAACATGAGCCTCTCTCAGCTGTGGGACGGGTGCTGGGGAAAGCGGCAAATGATACTGGAACCGGCTCTGGGTCACCAGCGGGCGGACTCGTCGGGTTTCAGCCCGACACCACCAGCTCGCGCCAGCCGAAGCCCTCGGCCTGGTCGGCAACCACCAGGCCGTCATCGCCGCCGCCGGTGACGGCCTGCAGGGCCTGGCGGGCCAATTCCGGGGTGTTGTTCTTATCACTGAGATGGGCCGCCACCAGGTGCTGGAGGCGACGGCTGTCGAGGCGGGCCAGCAGCGCCGCGGCCTGCGGGTTGCTGAGGTGGCCCAGGCGCCCGCCGACGCGGGCCTTGAGGCGTGGGGAATAGGGGCCGGTGGCCAGCATGTGCGGGTCGTGGTTGCATTCCAGCAGCAGGGCGTCGCAGCCTTCCAGGCTGCGCACCATGTGTTCGGTGATGCTGCCGGCATCGGTCAGGATACCGAGCCGCTGCGCGCCGTCGGAAAACACGAACTGGCAGGGCTCGCGGGCATCATGGGGCACGGGATAGGGGTGGATCTCCAGCTCGCCGATGGCGAAGGACTCATGGCCGTTGAAGCCATGCTGCTCCGGCAACTCGCCATCGCGGTGCATGGCGGCGGTGCCGGCAGTCATCCATACGGGAATGCGGTGCCGTCGCGCCAGGCGCGCCACACCGCCGATATGATCGGCATGTTCATGGGTGACCAGGATGGCACTGAGTTGGGCCGCGCTGCGGCCCAGGCGTTGCAGGCGCCGCTCCGCCTCGGCGCAGGAGAACCCGCAATCCACCATGAGCAGGGTGTCGCCCCGCTCCACCAGGGTGGCATTGCCGCGGCTGCCACTGCCGAGGGAGGCGAAGCGCATGGGCATGGGGCTCCCTGCCCTGCGCACTCAGCGCAGCTGTTCGTGCAGCAGGTTCAGGATGCGTTCCGCGGTGCGGGACGAATCGGGCTCGCCCGCCTCGTTGCGGATGCTGACATCCGTGTTGGCACCCTGCGCCGTCAGCTTGATCTGGTACTGGTTCTGGGGCTCGGGGTCGCCACGACCCAGGCGCATCCAGGACAGCAGGCCGCGACGCTCGGTGTCGCGGTCCGGATCGATATAGCGCACGAAGTAGACGCCTTCCTCGCGATCGCGATCCTCGACGGCGAAGCCGGTGCGGTCCAGGGCCACGCCGGTGCGGCGCCAGGCCCGGGAGAAGTCCTCGAACAGGGTCAGCTGGGTGCGGCCATCCTGTTTCACCAGTTCGGCGCGCACGGGGGTCTCCGTGGTCACCGCCAGCTGGGAATCGGCGCGCTGCTCCGCCACACCCAGGTGCAACATCAGCCGGCGCAGCATCTCCACTTCCAGTTCGGGATCATTGGCGCGCGGCTGCCACAGGGTACCCTGGATCTCCGACGGGCTGCCCGTCACTTTCTCTTCCATGCCGCGGTGGGTCAGGATCACCTCGGTGCTGCCGGGTTCCTCGCTGCGCTCCAGGCGGACCCGGAACTTGTCGCGGGTACCCGATGAATAAAGCCCGTCCAGCACCCGACCCAGGGTACGGCGGATGGGGTCCTCGGGAATGTCGGCACGGTTTTCCGCCCATTCCGTTTCCATGATGCCGACGCGGGGATCTTCCATGGCCAGGGTGAAACCACTCTGCAGCCAGAACTCGCGCACCCGCGCCCATACGGTGCCGGCATCGCCCGGCACGACCAGCCAGCGCTTGTCGCCATCGCGCATCACGCGGATCCCGGCCGGCTCGGGTATCACGCCGCTGGCGGGCTGGGCAGTGGCCGGCAGGCGTTCGCTGCGGTAGTCGGACAGGGTGGCGGTGGGGGCCGGGGCGATCTCCGGCACCACCAGGGAATCATCCAGCGTCGAGGAAGCCAGATCCGGCGGCACCTCGAGGGGCTCGACGGTCCTGGCCGTTTTGTAGTCGGGACGCCGGTCGGGCACCACCGTATCCAGCCAGCCGCAGCCCGCGAGCATCAGCCCCGCCGTCAGTACCATCCCGTTGCGCATCACGCGCTTCATGTCACCCATGCAATCACAACCTGTCAGCAAGTATCGCGTTGAACGTTACAGCACGCCGGCGGCGCGCAGGGCCGCCCGTACCTTCTCATGATGAACCGCGGAAAGCGGCGTCAGTGGCAACCGGATCCCCGCAGGGATCCGACCCATTTCATGCAGCGCCCACTTCACCGGGATGGGGTTGGATTCCACGAACAGGTCCCGGTGCAGGGGCAAGAGCTTATCATTGATGGCGCTGGCCCCGGCGCGATCGCCGGCCAGGGCGGCCGCACACATCTCATGCATGGCCTTCGGCGCCACGTTGGCGGTCACCGAGATATCTCCTTTCGCCCCCAGGAGGATGCACTCCATGGCGGTCTCGTCGTCACCCGTGTAGAGGTCGAGGCGATCGCCGCAGCGTTCCAGGATCTCCCGCGCCCGGTCGAGATTGCCGGTGGCTTCCTTGATGCCGACGATGTTCGAAATATACGACAGGCGCTCGACGGTCTCCGGCAGCATGTCCACGGCGGTGCGGCCCGGGACATTGTAGAGGATCTGGGGAATGGGCACGGCCTCGGCAATGGCCTTGAAATGCTGGTACAGGCCTTCCTGAGTAGGCTTGTTGTAATAGGGAGTGACCAGCAGGCAGGCATCGGCGCCACCTTGCATGGCGCAGCGAGTCAGGTCGATGGCCTCGCGGGTGGAATTGGCGCCGGTACCGGCGATCACCGGCATGCGCCCGGCCGTCATCTCGACGATACGGCGCATCACATGGCAATGCTCTTCCTCGTCCAGGGTGGCGGATTCGCCGGTGGTGCCCACGGCGACGATGGCGTCGGTGCCCTGCTCGGCATGGAAGTCGATCAGCGCCGCCAGGCTGTCCTCGTCGACCGCCCCATCCTCCGCCATGGGCGTGACCAGGGCCACCATACTGCCGTGAAACATGAATCGCTCCGGAATTCGGGAAAAATGCAATGCGCCATGGTACTTGGGCCACCCCTGACTGACAAGGCCGGTCCCCTGCGCGGTGAGTGGATTTCCGGGGCGTGGGGTACTTTTGGGTGAGGCGCCGCAAAACGCAGAGAACGCAGAGACGCAGAAGACGCAAAGGATTATTTTTAAAGGCACTATGTCCCCTCAAGTAGGTGCCCGCCCCACGTTTTGCGGCTCCGACTTGACAGTCCGGCTGGAACGCAGCGGAGGTCGAGGCCGGACATCAGGTTGCGGTACGCAGGGACTCAGTTTTGACAAAACTCTGCGGCCTCTGCGTCTCTGCGTCCTCTGCGTTTCGCGGCTCCATACCCCGACAGGGTCCACCCCCGGACAGAACCCCCTTACCCCCCCATAAAAAACTTATGGTGGGCTTGGAGTCCTGTCTGGGCGACAGGTGCAGTATGCTGGGTGTCTGGCCCATTCCCGGCACGAACCCATGAGCGACGACAGCCCCGCCATCCGTGAAATCCGCATCAACCCCGTGGTACCCAGCGAGTCCGTGCTGGTCTCCACCGCCCGGGGCATGCGCCCGCGCAAGGCCGAGGACCCGGCGCCGCGGGACACCCGCAAGCACGTGGATCGCTGCCCCTTCTGCACCGGCAATGAGGCCATGACCCCACCCACCATTGCCGCCTGGCCTGCAGAAACGGACTGGCAGGTGCGGGCGGTGGAAAACCTCTACCCGGTGCTGGGCGACAACAGCACGGCTTCCAACCTGGTGTTCGGCCTGCAGCAGGCCATCGACGGCTACGGCCGTCACGAGGTGTTGGTGGACCACTGCGAGCATGGCATCGCCCTGCATGAGATGTCCCAGGAACATGTCAGCCTGCTGATCGGCGCCTACCAGGAGCGCATGGAGGCCCTCTATGCCGCCGATCCGCGCATCCAGTATGTGCTGGTGTTCAAGAACTTCGGGCCCGCCGCCGGTGCCAGCATCCCCCACACCCACAGCCAGGTCATCGCCATGCCGGTGGTGCCGGAGAACGTCCATAACGAGGTCACCAACAGCCGGAGCTACTACGAAAAGCATCGCCAATGCATCTTCTGCTCCCTGATCGACGAGGCCCTGACCTTCGAGGCCAAGATCTACGACCGTGCCTCCGGGGCCGTGCGACGCCAGATCAGCGTCGGCCAGTACGTAGTGGAACGTGGCGAAAAGTTCATCGCCATCAAGCCCTTCGCCAGCCGCTACGAATGGGAGGTCCACATCCTGCCACTGGAGCATAGTCACGACTTTCTGCTGCTGACCCCGGAGGAAACCGAGGATTTTGCGCGCGTTCTGCGCCATACCATGGCGCGCCTGGACGCCGTCATCGGCGGTGCCCAGTACAACTTCTTCCTGCATTCCCTGCCCCATTCCCCTGAATTCTCCAATTGCAAAAACAGCTACCACTGGCACCTGGAGATCTGCCCGCGCACCAGCATCCCTACCGGCTTCGAACTGGGTTCGGGGCTCTATGTCAGCACCATCAGCCCGGAGGACGCCGCCCGCCAGCTGCGCGAGGTCAGCCTGTAGTGGCCCGATCACAGATCGGCACGAAGGTGATACACTGGGCGGCAATCATATCCGCCCGTCAGGAAAGGCCTTCATGAGCACCGATCATCACCTGGTCATCTCTGCCCTCGGGGAAGACAAACCCGGCCTGATCCACGGCCTCTCCCGCCAGATCCTCGACAGCGGCTGCAGCATCGCCGACAGCCGCATGACGGTGCTGGGCGGCGACTTCGCCATCCTGATGCTGGTCTCCGGCAGCTGGAACAAGATCGCCAAGCTGGAGGCCCAGCTGCCCAATATCCAGGAGGGGTTGGGCATGACCATCCTCTCCCGGCGCACCAGCAAGAAGGCCTCGACCCAGAAGCTGCTGCCCTATGCCGTGGAGGTGGTGGCCATGGACCACCCCGGCATCGTGCACAACCTGGCGGATTTCTTCTCCACCCGGCAGATCAATGTGCAGGACCTGGTGACCACCAGCTACAACGCGGCGCACACCGGCACCCCCATGTTCACCGTACACATGACCGTGGGCGTGCCGGCCAGCACCCACATCGCCAGCCTGCGCGAGGAATTCATGGACTTCTGCGACCAGCTCAACCTGGACGCGGTAATCGAACCGATGAAAATCTAGCGCCTTGAGCCTATGTCGTCATTGCGAGGAAGCAAAGCAATCTCCAAAACGCGGCGCCACACCTAAAAGATTGCTTCGCTCCGCTCGCAATGACGTAATACGAAACCACCCAGAGCCCCCTGACAAGGAGCACACCATGAGCACCGTCACCCTGGGCAAGAAGGTTCCTGCCTTCAGCGCACCCGCCACCGGCGACCAGACCATCAAGCTCAACGATTTAAAGGGCAGCAAGGTGGTGCTGTATTTCTACCCCAAGGACAACACCTCCGGCTGCACCCTGGAAGGCCAGGATTTCCGCGACCAATACGCCAAGTTCAAGCGTAGCGGGACACTGGTGTTCGGCGTCTCCCGCGACAGCCTGCGCTCCCACGAGAACTTCAAGGCGGCGCAGAAGTTCCCTTTCGAGCTGATCTCCGACGAAGATGAGAGCCTGTGCCAGCTATTCGATGTCATCAAGGAGAAAAACATGTATGGGAAAACAGTGCTGGGCATCGAACGCAGCACCTTCCTGATCGACGACAAAGGCGTGTTGCGCCAGGAGTGGCGCAAGGTCAAGGTACCGGGACATGTGGACGAGGTTCTGGCCGCCACCAAGGCCCTGGACAAGGATTGAGCC
>DATHUT010000226.1:0-12937 GCA_035462005.1 Gammaproteobacteria bacterium
GCGGCCGCCTTTTTCCTGCTGGCCGCCATCCCCACCTTCCTCTGGCTGCGGGAACGGGGCACGGCGCGGACATCGACGGCACAGGGCTACTGGCGGCTGGGCATGGAGCAGGTGCGCCGCACCCTGGCGGAACTGCAGGGCTTCCGCGACCTGGCCGTGTTCCTGTTGTCGGCCTTCTTCGCCATGTCCGGCATCTATATCATCATCGCCTTCACCTTCATCTATGGTGCGCAGGTGATCGGCTGGGATGAGCAGATGCGTGTACTCACCTTCATCACGGTACAGGTCACCGCCACCCTCGGCGCCCTGCTGTTCGGTTTTGCCCAGGACCGCTTTGGTGGCCGTCTCACCTATAACTTCACCCTGCTGTTCTGGGTCAGCGCCATCCTGCTCATCTGGTGGACGCCGGAACTCACCGAAACACTGAACCGCGCCGGCCATGACTGGCAGATGCAGCAGGTGTTCCTGGTGGTGGCCATTGCCGCCGGACTCTGCCTCGGTGCCACCCAGTCGGCCAGTCGCGCCATCGTCGGTCAGCTCACGCCGCGGGCCCGCGCGGCGGAGTTCTTCGGGTTCTGGGGACTGTCCCACAAGCTCGCTGCCATCCTCGGCCTGCTCGGTGTCGGCCTGCTACAGGCCTGGGTGGGTCTGCAGCACGCCATCCTGCTGTGCGCACTGTTCTTTGCCCTGGCCTTCCTGGTCAGCCTGTTCGTGAACGTCGGGCGTGGCCGCCAGGTGGTGGAACGTTACGAGGCGGGAAATCTGTAGCAGAATATCTCCATGAGTGAAGCGACCGATACCAACCTGGAACAAGGCATCATCACGGTGCTCAATGGCCTGGCCGCGGAACTGCATCGCCGACAGGGACGAGGCAAGACCTTCGGCCTGGATAGCCACCTGGAGCGCGACCTGGGCCTGGACAGCCTGGCGCGTGTGGAATTCATCGCCCGCATCGAGGAACACTTCGGCGTCAACCTGCCGGAACAGGTCTATGGGGAGATCGAAACCCCCCGCGACCTGCAGCGCTTCCTGCGCGCCGCCGGGCCCACGCCGATTGCCGGCGGGGCAAAGCCCACACCCGCCTCCGTGACGGAGGAAACACAGGGTGAACCCCTGGCGGCCAACACCCTCATCGAGGTGCTGCAATGGCACGTGGAACAACATCCGGAGCGTGTCCATATCCAGTTCTACCAGGACGAGGGTGAGGGTGAACGTATTCGCTACGGCGAGTTATGGGAGCACGCCGTCAACATCGCCGCTGCCCTGCAGGCACGCGGCGTGGAGCGTGGCGAACCGGTGGCCATCATGCTGCCCACCGGCCTCGACTACTTCTACAGCTTCTACGGTATCCTGCTGTCCGGTGGCGTGCCCGTGTCCCTGTATCCACCGGCACGGCGCGCCCAGGTCGCCGATCACCTGCGCCGTCACGCCGGTATCCTGCACAACTGCGGGGCGCGCATCCTGGTGACGGTGGAGGAAGCAAAACCCTTTACCCGCCTGCTCAAGTCCCTGGCGGATACCATCGAAGATGTGCTCACCCTGGCTGACCTGGACCTGCCCTGCGGCCACTGGCAATCCCAGGCCATCCAGGCGCAGGATACCGCCTTTCTCCAGTACACCTCCGGCAGCACCGGCGATCCAAAAGGCGTGGTGCTCTCCCATGCCAACCTGGTGGCCAACATCCGCCTCATGGGCGAGGCCGTGCACGCCGACAGCCGCGACGTATTCGTCAGCTGGCTGCCCCTGTACCACGACATGGGCCTGATCGGTGCCTGGCTCGGCAGCCTCTATTACGGCAGTCTGTTCGTGGTCATGTCGCCATTATCCTTCATCGCCCGTCCGATACGCTGGCTGCGCGCCATCCACCGCTACGGTGGCACCCTGTCGGCGGCGCCCAACTTCGCCTATGAACTCTGCCTGCGGCGAGTGCGTGACGAGGAGATTGCCGACCTGGATCTGGGCAGCTGGCGCTGTGCCTTCAACGGCGCCGAACCTGTGTACCCGGAGACCACTGAGCAGTTCTGCGAGCACTTTTCCCGCTACGGCTTTCGTCGTGAAAGCATGATGCCCGTGTACGGTCTGGCGGAAAATTGTGTCGGACTGGCCTTCCCACCCCTGGGTCGCGGCCCGCGTATCGATGCTATCCAGCGCGAGGCCTTCGCTGTTACCGGACATGCACTGCCGGCACCGGACACCGATACCAATGCCCTGCGTTTCGTTGCCTGCGGACTGCCCCTGGCGGAGCATGAGCTGCGCGTGGTGGACGAAAGCGGGCGGGAACTGCCCGAACGGGTGCAGGGACGGCTGCAGTTTCGCGGTCCCTGCGCCACTACCGGCTATTACCGCAACCGGCCCGCGACCCAGCAACTGTTCGCCGGTGACTGGCTCAACACCGGGGACATGGCCTACCTGGTGGGCGGCGAGATCTATCTCACCGGCCGCAGCAAGGACATCATCATCCGTGCCGGACGCAATCTCTATCCCCATGAACTGGAAGAGGCGGTAGGCGATTTGGCGGGCGTACGCCGCGGCCGGGTAGCGGTGTTCGGCAGCCAGCTGGCCGATGCCGGCACGGAGCAACTGGTGATACTGGCTGAAACCCGTCTGAAAGACGCAGGGGAACGGGAAGCCTTGCGGCAAAGCATCCAGGAGCTTGCCGTCGACCTCAGTGGCGACCCTGCCGACGACATTGTGCTGGCCCCGCCCAACACGGTACTGAAGACCTCCAGCGGCAAGGTCCGCCGTTCCGCCTGTCGCGAACTGTATGAACTGGGGCACATCGATCAAGCACCCGCCCCGGCCTGGCGTCAATTGCTATCCGTGACCATGGAATCCCTGCGGCCACGTTGGCGGCGCAGCCGCCGCAATGCCGTGGCCTGGCTCTATGCCGCCTGGCTGTGGTCATTGCTGGTTATACTGGCAATCCCGGCCTGGATCGGCGTGGCCCTGCTGCCCGGTCGTAGCACCCGCTGGCGCTGGGTGCGCCTGTGGGCACGCCTGTTACTGCGCGCCAGCCGCCTTCCGGTCAGCACCCGCGGGCTGGAACGTTTGCCGCCCCCGGGGCAACCCTGCGTCCTGGTCGCCAACCACCAAAGCTATCTAGATGGCCTGGTGCTGTGCGCCCTGCTACCTCACCCCGTCATGTTCGTGGCCAAGGCGGAACTGCAACAACGGTATTTCGCGCGCATCTTCTTGCGCGGCATAGGTACCTGTTTCGTGGAACGATTCCGCCATGAACAGAGTGTGGCCGATGCCCGCGCGGTCACGGCGCGGCTGCATGCGGGCGCGACGGCCTGTTATTTTCCGGAAGGCACCTTCACCCGCAGCCCCGGCCTGCTGCCCTTTCGCATGGGCGCTTTCCTGGCCACCGCCGAGGCCGGTGTGCCCCTGGTCCCTCTCACCCTGCGCGGCACCCGTTCGGTGCTGCGTGCCGGCAGTTGGTTCCCGCGCTTCGGCGCCATCAGCCTGATGATCGATGCTCCCATCCCGGCTCGCGCACCTATCGTAGATGAACGAAAGCGCTTCTCGGTAGCCGTCACCCTGCGTGACCAGGCGCGGGCCGTCATCCTGCACCGCTGCGGGGAACCGGACCAGTCCCCACGCTAGGAGCCTTCCAGGGGAACGGGTTCACAGTTTGAAACATCCAGGAAACAGACGTGCCAAATTGTGAACCCCGTCCATCCTGAAACATTCCTCCTGCCGATACTGCATGCATGTGACACCCGGTTCACAGCCAGTCAGCGAGGCTCAGTATGGAATCCCCTATCCGGCAATGGTGGCAGAAGACCCGAAACCGGCCCGCCGAGGTGCACAAGCGGTTCTCACCCGAGCTGCTTGCCGATCGCAACCCCCGATTCTATCGTATGGGCCTCGAACTGGTGGCTGGCATCGGCTTGGCGTTCATGTACGGACTTCCACTGTTGGCGCTCGGCCTGGGACTTTTCCTGACCAAGCTGCTGCTGACTCCATCACTCTCCTGGAACTCCCCTGCCATCCTGCTCACCGGTACGGCTACAGTGGTGCTGGCGTGGGCCTGTGTCGAACTCTGGCGTTTGCGTCCGGAGCTTCCGGAAGGGGTCGAGGTAAGCCAGGAGGATGCCCCCAGGCTGCATGCAATGGTCAAGCGGCGGGTGGAGAAATTTTCTGCGCCCGCTATCGACCGGGTACTGTTGACACCCACCGCGAACATAGAGGTGGTGAGCACCCCCCTTACAGGTTATCGGTCAGGCCACGAGCACAGCCTGTGCATTGGCGTGCCGTTGCTACACCTGCTGAACCACAAACAGTTGCGCGTAAAGCTGCATTGCGTCATCGGCCAACATGCCTGTTATCGCGATCCCCGCGCAGGCCGGCTGGTACGGCTGCGCCGGGACTGGGAATCCTACAGTCAGGCCCTGCGCGGCCACACATCACCGGGCGCCTGGGTGCTGCGTGCTTTCACGGCCTGGTACAACCCGATGTTACAGGAATGGTCCTGCTCCGCGGCACGGGAACATGCCCTCCAGCATGACCAGTACGCGATCGATCTGGTCAAGGATATCGAGTTACTTGCCATGATCGCCGCTGAGGCGGTCTGCGCTGCCTACCTGGAACGTTGTTTCTGGCCATTGCTGATGAAGACCGCCGATCGCCAGCCCAACCCCACCCTTCGCCCCTTCTCCAACTTCGAGCCCATCCTGCGCAGTACCCTGCAGCAACAGGATGCCGAGCGCTGGCTGATCAAGGCATTGCTGGCGCGGGAAGAGTCATTGGACCCGTCTCCCAAGCTCGCACAGCGACTCGATACCCTGGGCTACGCCCAATTACATTTTTTCTCCCTTCCGGATCAGGGCGCCATGTCGGGCGTGCTCGGTCGCAAGATGCAGGAACTGCTGAAGGAGCTGGACCAACAGTGGCGCAACGCGATCAACTCCGCCTGGCGTGCACGCCACCAGGCCTTTCGCGACGAGAAGGCGCGCTTCGATAACCTGCATGAACGTTTCGAGGCCAATCTCCTGGAAGGACCCGCCGCCTTTGCCTATGCCCGCCTGGTGAGCAAGTTCCTGCCAACGGAACAATGCATCCGCATCTATACCACCCTGTTGGAGCGGGACCAGGATAATCCGGAAGTACTGTTCGAGATGGGAAAACTGTTGCTGGATACGGGAGAGATCAGCGGCGTACGGGCCATAGAACTGGCAATCGGCCTGGACAAATCCTACGTGGGCCGTGCATCCGCCGCACTTTCGGAATTCACCACGCGTCGCAAGCTGGGGGTGGAGCGCCTGGCCCCGGAGAGACCAGTCGACATCGCTTCACTGCGTATCCATGCAGCATGATTCCGGAAGAGACTTTACAGCACGCACTCCGGTGGATCGTAAACCTCCCGTCATTTCGGCGTACACCTGAATGACATAACCGGCTCCTGACGTACCCGGTCCCGACCAGGAGATTGATCAGACTTCCGGATAGCCCAGTTCACTCAATTTCGCCGACAGCAGGGTACGGTCCAGGTTCTCTCCCGCCACCGTTACCTGGCCACCCTCGATCACGACCTTCACCGACTGCACGCCAGGCAGTCCTTCAAGACCTGTCTCGATAGCAGCCACGCAACCACCACATTTCACGTTTTTCACCTTGAATCGTTCTTCCATCCTCATTCTCCTTTACGATCATTCAGTTCCAGCAGCCGTCGCACCGGCGCATAGGAACGCCGATGAATGGGGGTCACACCCAGAGTCTGCAGGGCTTCCAGGTGCTGGCGGCTCGGATAGCCCTTGTGACGGGCCAGCCCATAGCCGGGGTATTCACGGTCCAGTGCCACCATCTCCCGGTCCCGCGCCACCTTGGCGATGATGGAAGCCGCGCTGATGGCGGCCACCAGGCTGTCGCCCTTAACCACCGCCTGGGTCGGGCAGGGCAACTCGGGACAACGATTGCCATCGATGAGCGCCAGTTCCGCCATCGGGTTCAGGGCCAGCACGGCACGCTGCATGGCTAACAGGCTGGCCTGCAAGATATTGATGCGATCGATCTCTTCCACTTCTGCGCGGGCGATATACCAGGCCAGCGCCTGCTCCAGGATCAGTTCGGACAGGGCTTCGCGACGTTTTTCACTGAGTTGCTTGGAATCGGCAAGACCGGCGATGGGGCGCTCGGGATCCAGTATGACGGCCGCGGCCACCACCGGGCCGGCAAGGGTGCCGCGCCCCACCTCGTCGACACCGGCAATCAGTATCGTGTGGCCGGGCAATGCGTAATCGAAATTCGTCTTCATTTTCCCGCCAGTTCCAGCACCGCCTCGGCGGCACTGGAACTGGCGTCCTGGCGCAGCTGGTGATGCAGTTCGGAAAATACCGTCATCAGTTCCCGGCTGGCATTCGGATCGCGCAGGTAACCGAGTAGGGCCTCGCCCAGATTTTCCGGCGTCACATCCTGCTGGATGATCTCCGGCACCAGTGGGCGACCCGCGAGATGGTTGGGCAGGGAATAATGGGTCACCGTCAGCAGGCGCTTCGCCAACCAATGGGTAATGGGCGAAAGACGGTAGGCAACCACCATAGGGCGTTTGAGCAGCATGCATTCCAGGGCAGCCGTTCCGGAGGCCAGTAGCACTGCATCGGCTGCGCACATGGCCTCCCGCGATTGCCCTTCCAGAATAGCCACCGGCAGGTCCGGGGCCACCCGGCGACGGACATTTTCGAAAATCTCCCGGGTAGCGGGTGTGGCCAGCGGTGCGACGAACTGCAAGTCGGGTAGCTGATGACGCAGCCACTGTGCAGCCCCCAGGAAGGGTTCCGCCAGCCGACTCACCTCGCTGCGCCGACTGCCGGGCAACAGGGCCAGGACCCGTCCCCGTTCCGGTAGCTTCAGTGCCAGCCGCACCGCGCGACGCTGACAGTGCTCGGGAATACGATCCGCCAGCGGGTGACCGACAAAACGCACCGGGACTTGGTGGGCGCGATAGAAGTCCGCCTCGAAGGGAAACAGGGTTAGCATCAGGTCCAGACTTCGGGCGATCTTGCGCACGCGATATTGGCGCCAGGCCCACACCGATGGGCTGACATAATGGACCGTGGGGATACCGGCACGCTTGAGCCGACGTTCCAGGGCGAGGTTGAAATCCGGCGCATCCACGCCAATAAAAAGATCGGGCGGCCTCGCCAGGAAATGGCACCGCAGTGTCCGACGGATGCGCAACAGCTCCGGCAGGTGCTTCAGCACTTCCACCAGGCCCATGACGGACAGTTTCTCGGCGGGATATAACACCTGACAGCCGGCTGCTTGCATCAGCGGGCCGGCGACACCCTCGAACTGCACCTCGGGAATCCGCGCCTGGATCGCCTGCATGAGGTCCGCCGCCAGCAGGTCTCCGGAGGCCTCCCCGGCGACTATGCCGATGCGCAGAGACATGGTTTATCGACGGATGCTGGCACTGGTTTCATTGAAAATCTTTCACCGCAAAGACGCAAAGGGCGCAAAGGAGTCTGTTTGAGTCATGCGCTGCTGTTTTTTTCATGGGATATGATCTTCTTTGCGTGCTCTGCGCCTTTGCGGTGAATATGTTTGCGCAATAAATGCTGAAACGCCCCAGTCCTCAGCGGATGATGCCGCGGGTCTGGCGTTCCAGGAACTCGCGCAAGGGAGTCACCTCGGCGCATTCCGGCTCCAGGGCGCGGATTTCGATCAGGGCTTCCTCGAAGCTCATGCGTGAACGGTACAGCAACTTGTAGGCCTTCTTGAGCGTAGCCATGGCTTCCTCGGAAAAGCCGCGTCGCTTCAGGCCCTCGCTGTTGAGGCCGTGGGGGTGGGCCGGGGCACCGGACACCATCATGTAGGGTGGCACATCCTTGGCAATGGTACTGCCCATGCCGGTGAAGGCATGGGCGCCAATGGCGCAGAACTGATGCACCAGGGTAAAGCCGCCGAGGATGACATGATCCTCGATCCTTACATGGCCCGCCAGGGAGGCATTGTTGGCGAAGATGGTGTTATTGCCGACGATGCAATCATGGGCAATGTGTACATAGGCCATGATCCAGTTGTCATCGCCGATACTGGTCACGCCGCGATCCTGCACCGTGCCGCGATTGATGGTACAGCCCTCTCGAATCACGTTGCGATCACCGATCTCCAGTCGTGTCGGTTCGTGGTCGTATTTCTTGTCCTGGGGGGCATCACCAATGGATGCGAACTGGAAGATCTCATTGTCACGACCGATGCGGGTCGGGCCGCGGATCACCACATGAGGGCCGATGCGGCAGCCCGCCTCGATCTCCACATCAGGGCCAATGACCGAATAGGGACCCACGATGACGCCGGGCGCAATGCGCGCAGCGGGGTCGATGACGGCGCGTGAATCGATCAAACCTCTATTTCCCGTTCCGTGCACATGATTTCCGCGCTGGCGACCACCTTGCCGTCCACTTTTGCGCGGGTGTCGAAGACCCAGATGCCGCGCTTGGTGCGCAGCAGGTCAACTTCCAGTACCAGCTGATCACCGGGTTCCACTGGCTTCTTGAAACGCGCCTGGTCGATGCCCACCAGGTAGTAAAGCGTGTTACGTTCGGTGCCACGCTCCAGACTGCGGAAGGCCAGCAGACCGGTGGCCTGGGCCAGCGCCTCCAGAATCAGCACACCAGGCATCACCGGTCGCTGGGGAAAATGACCCAGAAAGAAGGGTTCGTTATAGGTGACGTTCTTGTAGCCCACCAGTGACTTGCCCGCCTCGAAGGCGGTCACGCGATCGATGAGCAGGAAGGGATAGCGGTGCGGCAAGTGCCGGAGTATGTCGTGTATATCCATGGTCGAGGGGCTCATCACCAGTAGTACTCCGTATCCGCGCGTTAGAAAAGCGCAAAACCGTTAATGGCCACAAGGACCAGGCCGGCAGCCTGTATAGTATGCCATGGGGTGGACCTCATGTAGGAGCGGCTTTGGCAGCGAACATTCACGGCCAAGGCTGCTCCTACAGGGCCATATTGTGATAATCCAGGTATATGTGAGGCGCCTAGGCCTTGCCCGAGGCAGCGAGTTTCTTCTCCAGCTCGCGCACGCGCCGCGCCAGTTCGTCCAGTTCGCGGAAACGGGCATAGTTGCGGTTCCAGGCCGTGCCGGGCTGGGCTGGCACCCCGGAAGAATACACTCCGGGTTCCGTCAGCGAGCGGGTCACCAGGGTCATGGCGGTGACCTGCACATGATCGGCCAGCTCCAAGTGCCCGAGAATGCCCGCGCCACCGCCGATGGCACAGTGGCGGCCGATGCGCGCGCTGCCGGCAATGCCCACGCAGCCGGCAATGGCGGTATGGGCCCCGATATGCACGTTATGCCCCACCTGGATCTGGTTATCCAGCTTCACGCCGTCCTCCAGCACGGTGTCCTCTACCGCGCCGCGATCGATGCTGGTGTTGGCGCCGATCTCGACGTCATCGCCGATCACGACACTGCCCACCTGGGGCACTTTGATCCAGTGCCCGGATTCATTGGCAATGCCAAAGCCATCACTGCCGATCACCACGCCAGGGTGGATCAGGGCACGGCAGCCGATTTGAACCCCGTGACACAACGTTACCTGGGCCACCAGACGGCTATGAGCGCCCACCCGGGCACCCTGGGCAATGACGCAGGCCGGGCCGATCTGGGCCCCCGCCTCGATCACCACCCCTGCCTCGACCACCGTCATGGGGCCGATCCAGGCGTCCTCGGCCAGGCGCGCATCCGGATCCACGCAGGCGCTGGGGTGTACCCCGCGTTGCGCCGCCGCGGAAGGGTATAACAGGGCCGCCGCCCGCGCATAGGTGGCATAGGGATTATCGCTGACCAGGGCGGGAACGGGACAATGTTCCTCGTCCTGGGACGCAATCACCACGGCCGCTGCCCGGGTAGTGCCCAGGTACTGGCGGTAACGTGGATTGGCCAGAAAACTCAGGCGGCCGGGAGCCGCGTTCTGCAAGGTGGCCACGCCCTCGATGGCAATGCTGCCGTCACCCCGGAAGGGTACCCCGAGTTGTGCTGCCAGCTCCGCCAGGCTGATGACCACCGGGAATATTCCGCCGCTTAGTTGCCAGGCCGGAAATCGTCGTTGAGCTTCTTCAACACCAGCGCCGTGATATCCACCTTGTCACTGGCATAGACCACACCCTGCCCCAGGATCAGGTCGTAATTCTGCTCCTTGGCCAGTGCCAGCGTTGCGTCATACATGACCTTCTGCAACTTGGACAGGGCCTCGTTGCGACGAATATTCAGGTCGTCCCGGAATTCGTCCTGGGCACGATTGAGGTCGCGACGCAGACCCAGCACATCGCGCTCAAGCTTGGTGCGCTCCGCTTCACTCATGACGGCGCCGTCCCGGTTGAGGCGTTCTTCCTGGTCACGGATATTACGCTGTAATGCCACCAACTCTTTTTCACGGGGCGCGAATTCCGATTCGATCTTGCCCTGCGCATCCCGAGCCTGGGGTGCCTCTTCCATCAACTTGACGGTGTTAACCACACCGACGCGCATTTCCGCCAGGACCGAGCCCGTGCAAAGGGCCATGATCGCGGCAACCGCCAGTGACTGCTTCATCAGATTTTTCATATTCACTATATCTCTCCTTACTTCCGTTACACCGGATCAGAAACCCGCACCCAGGGTGAACTGGAAGGTCTGGGTATCATCTCCACTCTGTTCGTTGATCGGGCTTGCGACACTGATGGCCAGAGGACCCACCGGCGAGATCCAGATGGCCGCCAGGCCCACCGAGGCGCGCAACTCGTCCGCCTCGAAATCGTTCACATCTCCGAACACATTACCCACATCGAGAAAGGCACTCAACTGCACCGCGCGCAAATCAGGTGCAAAGGGGACCGGGAACAGCAACTCCATATTGCCCACGGTGCGGAAACTGCCTCCGATGGGATCGATGGCGTTCGGATCGCGCGGCCCCAGGGAATTATCCCGGAAACCGCGCACCGAGCGTACCCCACCGGCAAAGAAGTTTTCAAAAAATGGCAGGCTGTCCATGTCCCCGTAGCTATCCCCCCAGCCCAGTTCACCGTTCAGGGACAGGGTCAGGCTGTCCGTCAGGGGGAAATAGCGCAAATGGCGGTAATTGAGCTTGTAGTATTCCAGGTCGGAGCCGGGGACCGACACCTCGGCGCCGATACGCTGCAATCCGCCCCGATCGGGGAAGATGGCCCGGTTGCGGGTATCCTTGGACCAGCTGCCGGTGAGCTTAAAGGACAGGAAGTCATTGCCATGGGTGTTCAGGAAACTACTCACCGTCTGGGGAGAAAAAATGGTTTCCGTGATACTGATGTTCTGCACCTCGGCTCCCAGGCGGATGGTGTTGAATTCACTGATGGGGATGCCGTAGTTGACGCTGCCGCCCCAGGTGTCGGTGGCATAGTCGGCCAGGTTGGCTTCGCCGGCGTCGGTCTTGCGCGAGAAGACCCCCAGGCTGCGGCTGATACCGTCCATGGTGTAATAGGGGTTTGTGAAGGAGAAGTTGTACACCTCATCCACGTCACTGTTGTTGATCGTGGCGCTGACGCGCTTGCCGGTACCCATGAAATTATCCTGGGTAACACCCGCATTGAGCAGTACGCCCGAAGTCTGGGAGAAGCCCACGCCCACCGTGACATTGCCCGAGGGGCGCTCGGTGACGGAATAGTTCACATCCACCTGATCGGTGCTGCCCGGCACCGGCGGGGTTTCCACATTCACTTGCTCGAAGTAACCCAGGCGCTCCAGGCGGGTACGGGAGCGTTCCACCTTGCTGGAGGAGAACCAGCCGCCTTCCATCTGGCGCATTTCCTGGCGCAGGACTTCATCGCGCGTCTTCACATTGCCGAGCATATTGATGCGACGGATATAGACCCGCTTGCCGGGGTCGACGAAGAACACCACGGTAACCTCGTGATTTTCGTCGTCCACCTCGGGCATGGTGTTCACGTTTGCGAAGGCATAGCCATCATCGCCCAGGCGATCGCCCAGACGCGAGACCGATTCGGTGATCTGCTTGCGCGAGAAAACATCGCCGGGATTGATCAGCACATGGGGAAACAGCTCCTCCGGCTCAACCACCAGGTCGCCGGACAGACGTGCCTCGCGGATGCGGTATTGCTCGCCTTCCGTGACGTTGACGGTAATGTAGATGTCCTTCTTGTCGGGGGAGATGCTTACCTGAGTCGAATCGATGTTGAAATTGATGTAGCCGCGATCCAGGTACCAGGAGCGCAGTGATTCCAGGTCACCAGCCAGTTTCTGCCGGGAATACTGGTCCTTCTTGGAGAAGAAGGAAAAGGTAGTGGGCGTACTCAACTCGAATTGCTTGCGCAGGGTCTTGTCGTCGAACACCTGGTTGCCGACGATGTTGATCTGGCGGATGCGCGCCACGCGGCCCTCTGCGACATCGATCTGGATGCCGACCCGGTTGCGCTCCAGCGGCGTCACCGTGGTCTGGATCCGCACCCCGTACTTGCCACGGCTGAAATACTGGCGGTGCAGTTCCTGCTCCAGCTTGTCGAGCAGGGAGCGGTTGAACATCTGGCCCTCGGACAGGCCGATTTCCTTGAGAGACTCGAGCAGCGCCTTGGTCTCGATATCCTTGTTACCCTCGATGGCGATGCTGGCAATAGCCGGACGCTCCTGTACCACCACCACCAAGACATCACCGTCGCGCCCCAGAGTCACATCGCGAAAGAAGCCGCTCCCGAACAGGGCGCGTATGGCCTCGTCGGACTTGCCCTCATCGAAGTCCTCGCCGATCTGCACCGGCAGAAAATTGAAGACGGTCCCCGCGGAGATGCGTTGCAGGCCCTCGACACGGATATCCCGGACGGTGAAGGGATCGAAGGCCAGGGCCTGCCCGGTGAACAACAGGGAAATAAGCAGTACCCGCAATATCCGTAACATTCAGTTATCCAACGCTTGTTGTGGAGGAATGGAAGTCTTCAGCCCAGCAGGCGGACCAGAT
>DATHUT010000227.1:0-8729 GCA_035462005.1 Gammaproteobacteria bacterium
AATCGATAACTGCTGCACGATGCGCAACGCCAGGTCGCGCTGCATTTCCTCGCGCAGGTTTTCTTCCTCGTTGGCCTTGCCCAGCACATCGTTCTCGTCGAACTGGAAGCTGCGCCGCGCGGACAGGGTCTGTTTCGCCACCAGCACCTCACCCTGGGGGTTCTCCAGCTGGTAGTCCACCTGATGGTAGAGCTCGTATTCCGCGACCCGGCCCGTCGCGCCCACGGACAGGACCCGCTGGGAACTGTTTTCACCAAGCACCTTCAGTACGGCCGTGGCTTGCCCACCTTCATCCACCATGCGGGCACCGGCGTTCTGCAGCACCCGGTCCAGTTCACTCACCAGCAGACTGAAACGATCGCCCTCCAGGCGAGTGGCCTCCATCACCGGCGGCAGCACCACCGTACCGCGCAGCTGGAAGCCACAGGCACTCAGTAGCAGGATCAGACCCAGCCACCAGAAACGCGCGGATACGCCCCCGGTCTTCATTGCACCACCAGATTGATGAGCTTGCCCGGCACTACGATCACCTTGCGCAGCGTCCCACCGACAAGGAATTTCTGTACATTCTCATCAGCCATGGCCGCGGCCTCGATGGCATCGCGGTCGGCCTGGACCGGCACCGTCACCCGACCGCGCAGCTTGCCGTTCACCTGCACCACGATCTCGGCGCTTTCCTGTACCAGGGCGGCGGGATCGAAGTCCGGCCAGCGACAGTCCACCACCGCTTCCCCGTGGCCAAGGGACTGCCACAGGCCATGGGCGATGTGCGGCACGATGGGCGCCAGCATCAGCACCGTGCTCTCCAGTGCCTCCTGTAGCACGGCGCGGCCGGCATCGCTGTCGTCCTGGAAGCGGGCCAGTTCATTGAGCAGTTCCATATTGGCGGCGATGGCGGTATTGAAGGTATAGCGACGACCCACGTCGTCACTCACCTTCTGGATCGTCTCGTGCACCTTGCGACGCAGGGTGCGCTGGGTGTCATCGAGGTGGTCACGATCGAGCGCCGGCGCCGCGCCCTTGCTCACGTGTTCCTGCACGGCCTTCCATAAACGCTTGAGGAAACGATAGGCCCCTTCCACCCCGGAATCGGACCATTCCAGGGATTGTTCCGGCGGCGCAGCGAACATGGTGAACAGACGCACGGTATCGGCGCCGTAGCGATCGATCAGTTCCTGCGGGTCGACGGTATTGCCCTTGGACTTGGACATCTTGCTGCCATCCTTGAGCACCATGCCCTGGGTGAGCAGGCGGGTGAAGGGTTCGTCGCTGTTCAGCAGGCCCGCGTCGCGCATCAGCTTGTGGAAGAAGCGCGCATAGAGCAGGTGCAGCACGGCGTGTTCGATGCCGCCGATGTACTGGTCCACGGGCAGCCAGTAGTTGGCGCGCTGGTCCAGCATGGACGTCTCGTTGTCCGGCCCGGTGAAACGGGCGTAGTACCAGGAGGATTCGAAGAAGGTGTCGAAGGTATCGGTCTCGCGCTCGGCTTTGCCACCACACTTGGGGCAACAGGTTTCGTAGAAGCTCGGCATCTTCTTGATGGGCGAGCCGACGCCCTCCAGTTCGACATCCTCCGGCAACAGCACTGGCAGCTGGTCCTCGGGCACCGGCAGGTCACCGCAGTCGGGACAGTGGATGATGGGGATGGGGCAGCCCCAGTAACGTTGGCGCGACACGCCCCAGTCACGCAAGCGGTAATGGGTGGTGATCCGGCCCTTGCCCTGCTTTTCCAGCTCCCCGGCGATGGCCTGGAAGGCACCGGCGAAATCCAGGCCATCGAAGGCGCCGGAGTCGCACAGCACGCCTTTGTTCGTGAAGGCCCCCTGCTCCAGGTCCACGGCGCTGCCGTCGGCCGGTGCAATCACCTGGCGGATGGCCAGGCCATGGGTACGGGCAAATTCCCAGTCACGCTGGTCATGCGCGGGCACGGCCATGACGGCGCCAGCGCCGTACTCCATCAACACGAAATTGGCGGTCCACACCGGCACCGGTTCACCGGTGAGGGGATGCAGGGCCTGGAAGCCGGTGGCACGCCCCTTTTTCTCCAGGGTGGCCATGTCCGCCTCGGCCACCTTGGTGTGGCGGCATTCCTCGATGAAGGCGGCCAGGTCCGTATCCCGTTCCGCCGCGGCCAGGGCCAGAGGGTGTTCCGGCGCCACGGCCACGTAGGTAACACCCATGAGGGTATCGGGACGGGTGGTGAACACGCTCAGCGGCTCGTCACGTCCCACTACGGCGAACTGCAGTTCCACGCCCTCGGAGCGACCAATCCAGTTGGCCTGCATGGTGCGCACCTGATCGGGCCAGCCGTCCAGCCGATCCAGGTCCGCCAGCAGCTGGTCCGCATAGTCAGTAATCTTCAGGAACCACTGGGGAATCTCGCGCCGCTCCACCAGGGCGCCGGAACGCCAGCCGCGGCCGTCGATGACCTGTTCGTTGGCCAGCACCGTCTGGTCCACCGGGTCCCAGTTGACGGTGGCCTTTTTCTTGTACACCAGGCCCTTTTCGAACAGCTTGGTGAAGAACCACTGTTCCCAGCGATAATACCGGGGCGTGCAGGTAGCCAGTTCCCGCTGCCAGTCATAGCCGAAGCCCAGGCGCTGCAGCTGGCCGCGCATGTAGTCGATATTCTCGTAGGTCCACTTGGCGGGCGGCATCTTGTTCTTGATGGCCGCGCCCTCCGCCGGCAGCCCGAAGGCGTCCCAACCCATGGGCTGCAGCACATTGCGACCCTGCATGCGCTGGTAGCGGGAGATCACGTCACCGATGGTGTAGTTGCGCACATGCCCCATGTGCAGTCGTCCCGAGGGATAGGGGAACATGGACAGGCAGTAGTATTTCTCGCCGGGGGCGTCCTCCCGGGCCTGGAAGGTCCGGTGTTGATCCCAGTATTCCTGGGCAGTGGCTTCAACGACGTCGGGATGGTACTGCTCTTCCATGCTGGGGCTCGCGTGACAGTGAAAACAAAGGGCCAAGGATACCGTAGGCCCGGGGCTTGGAACAGGGTGGTCAAGGGGCGCAGTGCCGGGTTTCCGGTCCCGGGCCGGTCCATTGCCCCGGGACTCGCTGTGAATACATGCCCCAGGGCACCTTCTCGAC
This sequence comes from Gammaproteobacteria bacterium, assembly GCA_035462005.1. GTDB lineage: Bacteria > Pseudomonadota > Gammaproteobacteria > DSM-19610 > DSM-19610 > JAIVHA01. The sequence goes on from DATHUT010000227.1 coordinate 3,100, forward strand.
CGCTACGCGGTCTCACCTTGTCCCTGTACGCTCGACGGCCGCGTCCATGCGGCCGACGGTCCCGTCACAGGGTGGCAGCCAAACCGCTTGGCCACTCGTTATGACCTTGAATACTGAATGGGCGGAGCCCTAGACATGTGTGGAATCGCAGGCATTTTTGATACCCGGGAACAGCGCCCCATCGATGAGGCGCTGTTGTCGCGCATGAACCAGGTGCAATTCCACCGCGGCCCCGATGAAGGAGGGGTGCATACCGAGCCCGGCGTGGGTCTGGCGCACCGCCGCCTGTCCATCATCGACCTGTCAAACGGCCACCAGCCCCTGTTCAACGAGGATGGCTCGGTGGTGGTGGTTTACAACGGGGAGATCTACAACTTCCCCGAGCTGATGGAGGAGCTGCTCGCCGCCGGCCACCGGTTTCGCACCCACTGCGATACCGAGGTGATCGTACATGCATGGGAAGAGTGGGGCGAGGATTGCGTGCAGCGCTTTCGTGGCATGTTCGCCTTCGCACTCTGGGACCGCCAGAAGCAAACCCTGTTCCTGGCTCGTGATCGTCTCGGCATCAAGCCCTTGCACTACGCCCTGCTGGCCGACGGCCGCCTGCTGTTCGGTTCCGAGCTGAAGGCCCTGCTGGTCTGCCCGGAGTTGCCGCGCAGGATCGATCCCCGCTCCGTGGAGGACTATTTCTCCTTTGGCTACGTGCCCGATCCCCGTACCATTTTCGCCGACGTACACAGCCTGGAGGCGGGTCATACCCTAACCCTGCACACGGGCGCAGCCCTCCCTGCACCACGTCGCTATTGGGATGTGCCCTTCCGGGACAACGGCGTGAAGTCCCGCGACGAGGCTCGCGAGGAACTGGTCGAGCGCCTACGCGAGGCGGTGCGCATCCGCCTGGTGGCCGAGGTGCCGCTCGGTGCTTTCCTGTCCGGCGGCGTGGATTCTTCCGCCGTGGTGGCCATGATGGCGAGTCTTTCGGAACAGCCGGTGAATACCAGTTGCATCTCCTTCGGCGTGGCCGAGTTCGACGAGGCCGACTATGCGGCCCAGGTGGCGAAGCAATTTGGCACCCGCCACCAGGTGGAGCAGGTGGAGGCCGACGACTTCGACCTCATCGACCAGTTGATCGACCTGTACGACCAGCCCTACGCGGACAGTTCCGCCATGCCCACCTACCGGGTATGCGAACTGGCGAAGCAGCGCGTCACCGTGGCCCTGTCCGGCGATGGCGGCGACGAGAACTTCGCCGGCTACCGCCGCTACCGCTGGCAGATGTACGAGGATCGCCTGCGTGGCCTGTTGCCGCGCGGCCTGCGCAAACCCCTGTTCGGCGCCCTGGGCGCCCTCTATCCCAAGATCGACTGGGCGCCGCGGGTGCTGCGCGCCAAGTCCACCTTCCAGGCCCTGGCGCGGGACGCGGTGGAGGGCTATTTTCATAATTTTTCCATCCTGCCCGACGCCCTGCGCCAGTCCCTGTACAGTGCCGGCTTCAAACGTGAGCTGGCGGGTTACCACGGCATCGAGGTATTCAACCGCTACCTGGACGATGCCCCGGAACATCCCCTCTCGAGGGTGCAGTATCTCGATATGAAGACCTATCTGCCCGGCGACATTCTCACCAAGGTCGACCGCGCCAGCATGGCCCATGCACTGGAGGTGCGTGTGCCCATCCTCGATCACCAGTTCGTGGAGTGGGTATCGGGCCTGCCGCCGGAATGGAAGCTTTCGGGTGGCGAGGGCAAGCGCATTTTCAAACAGGCACTGGAACCGCATTTGCCCCGGGACATCCTGTACCGGCGCAAGATGGGTTTTGCGGTACCGCTGGCCAAATGGTTCCGTGGCCCCCTCCGGGAGAAATTACGCAACGCCCTGCTGGGGCCGGTGCTGGCGGACAGCGGGATCTTCGACCAGGCCTTCCTGGCCCGGTTGGTGGACCAGCACCAGTCGGGCGCGCGCGACCACAGCGCCGCCCTCTGGGCGCTGCTCATGTTCGAGGCCTTTCTGCGCCGTGCCCAGCCCGACCTGGATCTGACCGAGACAGGAGCCCGCTGATGCGTATCCTGCACGTGCTGGATCATTCCATCCCATTGCAGAGCGGTTACACCTTCCGTACCCGCGCCATCCTGGAGCAACAACGCTCTTTCGGCTGGGAAACCTTTCATATCACCGGCGCCAAGCAGGGAAAGGGCAGCGGGCAGGTGGAAGAGGACGTGGATGGATTGCACTTCTATCGCAGCCCGCCACTGGAAGGCCTGGCGGCGCGGCTGCCGATGTACAACCAATGGGCGGTCGTGCATGGCCTGCGCAAGCGCCTCGATGAAGTGGTACGGAAACTCAAGCCGGACATCCTGCATGCCCACTCCCCGGCCCTGAATGGCCTGGCAGCCTTGTCGGTGGCTCGTCGTCATGGCATACCCCTGGTATACGAGGTGCGTGCTTTCTGGGAGGACGCGGCGGTGGATCATGGCACCAGTCGCGAAGGCGGGCTGCGCTACCGACTCACCCGGGCGCTGGAAACCCATGTGTTGAAGGGCGCCGACGCGGTCACCACGATTTGCGAGGGCCTGCGTGGTGACATCATCGATCGCGGCCTTCCGGAAGATAAAGTAACCGTCATTCCCAATTCCGTGGCCCTGGAACGTTTCCCCCTGTTGAAAGGCAAGGACGAGTCCCTGCTTGTCGAGCTGGGCCTGCAGGGCAGCCGGGTGGTCGGTTTCATCGGTTCCTTCTATGCCTATGAAGGCCTGCCTCTGCTGCTGGAGGCCTTGCCCCTGATCCTGTCGCAGCGCGACGATGTGCGCCTGCTGTTGGTGGGTGGCGGACCACAGGAAAAAGCACTACGGCAGCTGACTGAGCAACTGGGCCTGGGAAACAAGGTGATCTTCACCGGACGCGTGTCCCACAACGAGGTGCAGCGCTACTATTCCCTGGTGGACATCTTCGTCTACCCGCGCCTGTCCATGCGCCTCACGGAGCTGGTTACACCGCTGAAGCCCCTGGAGGCCATGGCCCAGGGACGCCTGGTAGTAGCCTCGGATGTGGGTGGGCACAAGGAACTCATTGAGGCCGGCGTGACAGGTGAACTGTTTCCCGCCGGAGACGCCGCTGGCCTGGCCAACGCCGTGTTGCGTCTGCTGGACGACGAGAGCCGTTGGCCGCAACGCCTGGCCGCCGGGCGCGATTACGTAGAGCGGGTACGTAACTGGCGCGCCAGTGCTGAACGCTACCAGCCACTTTATGCCGCCTTGACCGGAAACTGATCCATGGCTACGGACGCACCCGGCATCCTGGTATTCTCCACCCTGTTTCCCAACGGGGCACAGCCCCATGCCGGCGTCTTTATTCGCGAGCGCATGTTCCGGGTCGCACGCCACCTGCCCCTGGTAGTGGTGGCGCCCATTCCCTGGTTTCCTCTGCAGGGACTGATCCGCCGCTTCCGTCCTCATTTCCGGCCCATGGCCCCGCGCCGGGAAATGCAGCAGGGCATCGAAGTATATCATCCGCGCTTCTTCTGCATCCCTGGCATCGGTAAATGGCTGGACGGCCTGTTTCTTGCCCTGGGCAGCTACCGTACCGTGCGCCACCTTGTCCGGCAGCATGAACTGCGCGTCATCGACAGCCATTTCGGATATCCTGATGGCTACGCCGCCACACTGTTGGGGCGCTGGCTGGACCTGCCGGTGGCCATCACCCTGCGAGGTACAGAACCTCGTCACAGCCGTACGCCTTCCTTGCGTCCCCTGCTGGTCCGTGCACTGCAGCGCGCACAACGCATCATCACCGTCTCCGATTCGCTGCGGCGCCAGGCCCTGGAACTGGGTATCCCCGGCGACAAGATCACCGTAGTGGGCAATGGGGTCGATACGGAGGAATTCTTCCCCATGGAGGCGTGCGCGGCACGCAAGGCCTGGGGCCTGCCCGAAGCAGGTCGTTTTCTCATCACCGTGGGCGGACTGGTGGAGCGCAAGGGTTTCCACCGGGTCATCGAGGTGCTGCCGGAGCTGCGCAAACAGTATCCGGACCTACATTATCTTATCGTGGGCGGCGCCTCGGCGGAAGGCGACTGGACAGAACGATTGCAGGCAATGGTGCACGCGGCGGGCCTGCAGGATTGTGTGCATTTCATGGGCGCGGTGGCCCATGACCGTATCCGCGAGCTGCTGTCAGCCGCGGACCTGTTCGTGCTTTCCACCCGCAACGAGGGTTGGGCCAATGTTCTGCTGGAGGCCATGGCCTGCCGCCTGCCGGTGGTGGCCACTGATGTGGGCGGCAATGCCGAGGTGGTGAGTTCCGCGGATCTTGGCTGCATCATTCCCTTCGATGACCGCCAGGCCCTGCGCGACAGCCTGGCAAAGGCGCTCGGTCAGGACTGGGACCGCGATGCTATCGCCGCCCATGCCCGTGCCAACAGCTGGGAAGAAAGGGTGGGTCGGCTGCGCGGGATCTTTGCGGCCATGGGTGCTGAAGCCTCCCGGGCGGTGGTCCATGGCTAATCGCAATCATTGGCTGCGGCGCGGACTCGAGCGCCTGGAGCGTGACGGCCTGATGGTCGTCAAGGCTCTGTATCAGCAGTTGGTATCCCGCAACAACGGGATCTCGCTTCCCGCGGTAAGTTTCGTGGCCGGTGTGCAGCGCTCCGGCACCAATATGCTCATGGACGTATTGGAACGGAGTTTCGCCACCGACGTCATTCACGAGCGCGACCAGCGTGCCTTTGCACGCTTCCAGATGCGTGAGCCAGCGGTGATTCGTAGCCTGGTGAAAGACAGTCGTGGCGGGCATTTCATTATCAAATCCCTGTGCGAACTGCAGCACCTGACGCGCCTGATGGAAGACTTCTCTCCAGCACGTACGGTATGGATCGTGCGGGACTACAACGATGTGGTCAACTCCATGCGGGTGTCCTTCGGCAACCAGGCAAAGCAGGTAAAGCGTATTGCCAAGGATCGGAACAGCGACGGTTGGCAGGGGCAGGGCATGTCCGATGCCACCCATGCCCTGGTGAAAGAGCGGGTGCATCCCGACATCAGTGATGTCAGTGCCGCAGCCCTGATCTGGTACTTCCGCAACCAGTTGTTCTTCGACCAGGGCTTTGACCGGGATCCACGGGTGCTGCTGGTGCGCTATGAATCCCTGGTCACGCAACCGACCCTGGAGTTCCAGCGTATATTTGCCTTTCTGGATCTCCCCTACCGTCCCTGGCACAGCCGCAAGGTGGTGGCCCATTCCATTCGCAAGGCGCGGCAACCGGAGATTGAGCCAGCGGTGCGGGAACTGTGCGAGGCCATGACTGCCCGTTTCGATGCCCTGCGCCCGTTGGCAGGAGCGGCCACATGAGCCTGCGTCCATACACACGCCTGGTGTCCAGCCTGCTCTTTCCCCTGCATGAACGCCTCAAAGGACACAGTACGGTGGCGGTTCGCCGGGGCCTGGAAGAAAGCCAGTGGTGGAGTGCGGAACGGCTTCGCGAGTTGCAACTGCGACGACTGCAGGCGCTGCTTCGGCATGCGCAGGCCGAGGTGCCCTATTACCGCCGCATGTTCGAGGAGTTGGGATTGGACAGCACGGATTTCCAGGATCTCGATGACCTGTGCAAGCTGCCGTTCCTGGACAAACCGCTGATCCGC
>DATHUT010000228.1:0-3227 GCA_035462005.1 Gammaproteobacteria bacterium
GACAGCAACCGCCAGTGGCCCGACCAGTTCGGCAGCCCGTCGCACCCGGTATGGGTCGTGTTTTCCGCCGCCGCCCAGTGCCCGGACCTTCCCGATGGGTTGACCATCCACGGCATCGTCTACTACGAGACGGGACTGTCAGGTCAGTGCAATGCCTCGGGCTGGGGCCAGTTCAGCCTGCATGGCAGCCTGTTGGTGGAAGGCGATCTCGTGAACCTGACGGGAGGCGGGCACTATCATCACTACGAGCATGCGCACCCGGATGGCCTGGCCGCCCACCTCAAGCCCTTGCGGGTGGCGCGCATTCCCGGCACCTGGCGGGATTTCTGACCATGGCGGCCAAGCAACGGCAGCGCGGCTGCACGCTCACCGAGGCCCTGGTCACCCTGGCCATCCTGTCGTTCGGAATAGCCGGTGTCGCCCAGCTGCAACTGGACCTGCTGCGGGCCACGGGACAGGGCAAGGCACGCACCGAGGCGCTTACCCTGGCGCAGGCGCACATCGAGCAGTTGCGCACCATCACCCGGCCCGATCCCTATGGCACCACCAGCGGCAGCAACCTGGGGCTGGCCGGCAGCAACGGTCAGTTTGATGTGCACTGGACGATCACGCCGGCCACCGGCGGCGCGCGCTATGCGGTGCAGGTGAGTACGCACTGGACGGATGCGCAAGGATTGAACCGGCAGGTATGGCTCGACACCCTGCTACCGGCCACCGACCCCGCCTGGGCGGCACGGACGCTCGACTAGGAACGCAGGGCGGCGGGCAGGGAGAAGGTGATGTTCTCTTGTCGGCCGGGCAGTTCCTCGGCCAAGGTCGCACCCCAGGCCTGCAGGCGCTCCACCACGCCCCGCACCAGTACCTCGGGTGCGGAGGCCCCGGCGGTCACGCCGATGCGGTCGCGGTTTTCCAGCCAGCCGCGTTCGATCTGATCGGCGTCATCCACCAGGTAGGCGGCGATGCCCTGCTGCTCCGCCAACTCACGCAGGCGGTTGGAATTGGAGCTATTGCGCGAACCCACCACCAGCAGCAGGTCACAGCGGCCCGCCAGCTCGCGCACCGCATCCTGGCGGTTCTGGGTGGCGTAGCAGATATCGTCCTTGCGCGGCCCGTGGATGGCGGGGAAGCGGGCGCGCAGCGCATCGATCACCCGTGCGGTGTCGTCCATGGACAGGGTGGTCTGGGTGACATAGCTGAGCGTGTCGGGATCCTTCACTTGCAGTTCGTCTACATCCTCCGGCGTTTCCACCAGGTGGATGTCGCCACCCTGGCCACGGTCGTACTGCCCCATGGTGCCTTCCACCTCCGGGTGGCCGGCGTGACCGATGAGCACACATTCGCGGCCCTCGCGACTGGCGCGCGCCACTTCCAGATGCACCTTGGTCACCAGCGGACAGGTGGCGTCGAACACCCGCAGCCCGCGCGATTCCGCCTCGGCCCGCACCGCCAGGGAAACACCATGGGCGCTGAAAATCACCGTGGCGCCCGCCGGCACCTGGTCCAGCTCATCCACGAACACCGCGCCGCGGGCGCGCAGGTCCTCCACCACGTGGCGATTGTGCACCACCTCGTGGCGGACATAGATGGGCGCCCCGAAGATCTCCAGGGCACGATCGACGATCTCGATGGCGCGATCGACACCGGCGCAGAAACCACGGGGATTGGCGAGCAGGATTTGCATGGGCGGAAGTATACCGGTCAGGGAATCATTGGGTACGTGCGGTAGACAGGATACAGGGTAACAGCATCGGGGGCCGACCTACAGGGAGAAGCTATTCTTCCTCGACCACCGGGTCCACCACCTCCAGTATCTCCACCTCCAGCACCACCTCCTGGCCGGCCAGGGGATGATTGAAATCCACTTCCACGGCATCCCCCTGGAGACCCAGGATCCGGCCCGGCACTTCCTGGCCCTCGGCGGTGGTGAACGCCACCATCGCCCCCGGCTCGATGGCCAGTTCAGGCGGGAAATGGCCACGGGGCAGCACGGTAAGGGCATCGGGATCACGCGGTCCGTAGGCCTGGTCCGGGCGCAGGGTAATCGTCTGGCGATCGCCGGCCTTGAGGCTCACCAATGCCAACTCGAAGCCCTCGAACAAGCTGCCGTCCCCGATGACGACGGTCTCCGGCTCCCCACCGACACTGCTTTCCATCACCGTGCCGTCGGTTGCGCGAATGGTGAAATGCAGGGTGACCTTCGACCCCGTCTGGATACGCCCCGGATACAACAACATCAGCCTTTCCCCTTTGCAGTGTGGTCCTGCTTGCCGAACAGGCCGTCCCAGATCATCAGCACGGCCCCGATGGTAATGGCGGAGTCGGCCACATTGAAGGCCGGCCAGTACCAGTCCCGATAATAGAGCTGAATAAAATCGATCACATGGCCGAACCAGATCCGGTCGATCACATTGCCGATAGCACCACCCAGGATCAAAGACAGGGCAAGGGCCATGCGCAGCTGTTCCCGCGGCAGGCGGCGTAGCCAATGTACCAGCACCGCGCTCACGCCCAGGGCCAACACAATAAAAAACCAGCGTTGCCAGCCGCCCGCATCACTGAGAAAACTGAAGGCGGCACCCGTGTTGTACAACAAGGTGAGATTGAAAAACGGCAGCACCGGCACCGGCTGGCCCCAGGTCAACAGGCTGTCGGCCAGGTATTTGGTGGCCTGGTCGAGCAGGATGACGAACAGGGAAAGCCAGAGCCATTTCAGCATGGCGATGCCATCCGAGAATAGCCTACCGTCATTCCGGCGCACCTCGTCATCCCGGCGCACTCCGTCCTTCCGGCGCACTCCGTCCTTCCGACGCACCTCGTCATCCCGGCGCATGCCGGGATCCATGTCATGCAAACCACTGGATTCCGGCATACGCCGGAATGACGGGATACCCGGGACGTCAATGCTTCAGGGCGGGATGCCATTGATTCAGGCATGTCTAGGCAAACCGCCGTGGTTCGCCGTCACCGGACACGTTATCCACGCAGCGTCCGCACAGTTCCGGATGCTCGGCATTGGAACCCACATCCGCACGATGGTGCCAGCAGCGCACGCACTTGGCATGGGGCGACACCGAGCCCTTCAACCACAGGCTGCCGGCGCGGCATTCGGCCTGCAGGGCCAGCTCATCGCGTGCGGATTGGGGGTGTACCCGCGCCTCGGAGGTGATGAGCACGAAACGCAGTTCCTCGCCGAGTCGGCTCAGATCCTCGTACAGATCGCCATCGCA
>DATHUT010000229.1:0-6659 GCA_035462005.1 Gammaproteobacteria bacterium
CGGGACAATGGCCCCGTCATAGACCAGGCCGTGGTCCTCGCCCAGTACCAGGGCGCGGCTGCCCAGTTCCGGTGCCAGGCTGAGGTTGTGGGTGCTGACCAGGGTGGTCACCGGCAGGTCCGCGAGAAAATCCACCAGCCAGCCCGTCGAGCGCGGATCCAGGGAGGCGGTGGGTTCGTCGAGCAGTAGCAGCTTCGGTTCCATGGCCAGCAGCGCGGCCAGCGCCACTTTCTGTTTCTCGCCACCCGACAGGCCGAAGGGCGGTCGCCGCAGGTGAGCCGTGATCCCTACGGTGGCAGCCCAGTGGTGCACCCGTTCTTCCAGGTCACCCACCCCCAGCTGGCGCGGCCCGAAGGCGATTTCGTCGAACACGGTGGGGTTGAACAGCATGGTGTCGGGGTTCTGGAACAGCAACGCGACCTCCTGGCGGAACCGGCGGTTACGGCCCGGGTCCTTGAGGCGCGCGGGATCGATCGGCTCGCCACGATAGCGATAGTGGCCCGCCGCAGGTCTGATCAATCCGGCAAGGATTTTGAGCAAGGTCGACTTGCCGCTGCCGTTGCAGCCCAGCAGCACCAATTTCTCCCCTTCCGCTTGCGCGAATTCGATATTCCGCAGGACGTCGTTGCCGTTGTATTGATGCGTGACGCCACTCAGCTCAATCATGGAAAAACCCCCGTGCACGCAGGGCCAGGGCCGTCTCCCGTGCCGTGGCCAGGCCGCGATCCAGGAACCAGGAGGCCGCGGCGGCGCTGGCGCGATAACGGTCGGCAAGACGCGGGCGCTGCAGCGAGCGGCTCAGCAGCGCCAGGCGAAAATCCTCGTAACTGCGGCGAAAGGACAGGGCCTGGCTGTAGGCCAGCCCCAACAGCCAGGTGAGGCCGGGGGAGAAATCCAGTGCCTTGAACAGGTTTACCCGTTCCATGAACAGGAAGGTGATACAGCTCAACAACAGCACTCGCAGGTTGATCAGCAACAGGGTGTGCCAGGGGGACAGTTCACGCAGCCATGCCAGCAGCAGGTAGCCCAGGCTCACCGCGAGATTGAACAGCAGCACCAGGCGCAGGGCGCGCCCCAGTAACGATACCGCATCGCGCCCGGCCAGCAGCAGGGTGAGGAGCAGCGCGCCCGCCAGCCAGGCCGGCTCATGCACCAGGGTGGCCGCGAGGACCGCCAGCAGGTATCCAATCAGCAGGCCGCGATCGAGGGTCATGCGGTGTGGCGCGCGCGCAGGCGCGTCAAATAGTGATGGCCGAAGACCGTAAGCACGCCCTCACCCAGCCCCAGGATCAGGTGAGGGATGAGCACCGCAGGGAGGGTGATGGCCAGGTCGAAGGGAAAGAACAAGGGCCGCCCCTGGGCATCCTGCGCGATCAGCGGCTGCAGGCCCAGCACCAGGGCAACCAGCAGCGCCGGCAATAGCACCGACATCCAGCCTGCCAGGAACAACGCAGCCCGAGCCTGTATGCGGCGCAGACCCCGCCACAGGAGCCAAGCCGTCAGGCTGCCGAGGAAACCCATGGCCAGGGCGTTGATGGGCAGGGCCGTGATGCCGCCGTCACCGAACAACAGGGCCTGCATGAGCAACACCAGGGAGACGGCCAGGAAGGCCGTCCAGACACCGAAACTGACCGCCAGCAGGGCGATTCCGCTGGCATGGGCCGTTGTGCCACCGGGTAGCGGAAGCGCCACCATCATGAGCACGAAGGAGAGGGCTGTGAGTACGGCGATATACGGCAGCGTCTCCTCGTCCAGTCGGGTACGCACACGCCGCAGTGCCAGCCACCAGAGCCCGGCGCAGACGGTATAGGCCGGCACATAAGTCTGGGGGGAGATGAAACCATCGGGTATATGCATCGCGCGTCAGCAGGGCAGCATCGATTTCACGGTCTCTGTTTCTTGCGAACGAACAGCATGAGGAATCCAAACAGGCCAAGGATCAAGGCCACGCCCACGAAGACGCTTGCATGGCGTTCATGGAAAGGCTTGTCCAATCCGCTGGGCCGTGCCATGGCATCGGTTGTGAACCGGATATCCAGGCCGTGACCATCCTCGGAAAAGGCAATCAGGCGCCAGCGTCCAGCCTGGTCGGGCAGGAAGGCGATGCGACCCTGGCCATCGGTGCGACCAAGCTGGTATGGCTGGGTATCGCCCTCCCGGTAGATCTCGTACGCCTCAAAACGAAAGCTGCTGTCATCGGCATGAAACAGACGCAGTATGGCGGCTTCACCCTCCGTGGCGGTGTAATGCAGGTCATGCGCCTGCACCAGCATGGGGCAGAGGCCACACAGAAATATCAGTACTGACTTCACGCACGTTCACTCCGGACCGGGGCAGCGAAAGCAAAACCTCGCATTGCGAAGAAACTATAGTTCTTCATGCGCGGAATCAAGCAAAGATTGCCGGAGTGGGTGGCAGAAAATGCCGGGGCGGGAATGGATAGCCAGGCCGCGGCAGTTCACCTCGGCCTGGCGCGCTACACCTTGAAACTGCCCACCAATGTCTGCAGCTCACTCGACAGGCGCGCCAGATCGTGGCTGGCCTCGGCCAACTGCTCGGTGCCGGTGGAAGAGCTGTCGGCGATGTGGGTGATATTAATGACGCTTTGATTGATATCCTCGGCTACCTGACCCTGCTGACGGGCAGCTTCCGCGATCTGCTGATTCATATCCTTGATCTTGTTGACCGCACTGGCGATGCTCTGCAGGGCCTGGCCGGCATTGTCCGCCTGCTCGACACTGGACTGGGCCTGGCTGCGACCGGCCTCCATTGCGGCAACCGCATTCCTGGCACCGGTTTGCAATGCTTCGATCATCTGCCTGATCTCCCCGGCCGAGGATTGGGTACGGCTGGCCAGGTTGCGCACTTCGTCGGCCACCACGGCAAAACCCCGCCCCTGTTCCCCGGCCCGGGCGGCTTCGATGGCGGCATTCAGCGCGAGCAGGTTGGTCTGTTCGGCAATGCCCTGTATCACCGACAGAACCGCGCCGATTTTCTCGCTATCCTTTTCCAGTCGGCTGATGACATCACTGGCCGTCTCCACTTCCTGCGCGAGGCGACCGATTGAATTGATGGTGTTGTTGACAACGGACCGTCCTGACGCGGCTTGACTGTCGGCCTCGCTCGCGGTCTCCGCGGCGGACTCGGCATTGCCGGCAACCTCCTGCACCGTGGCCGTCATCTCAGTCATCGCAGTAGCCACCTGCTCGGTCTCGCTGCGTTGCTGGTATACACCCTGGCTGGTTTCACTGGTAATGATGGACATTTCTTCCGCTGCCGCCGCCAGCTGCGTGGTCGCACCGGATACCTGTTGAACCATCTCCTGGATCTTGTCGATGAATTTATTGAAACTGGTGGACAATTGAGCCATCTCATCCTTGCCCTGCACTTGCAGGCGACGGGTCAAGTCCCCCTCGCCTTCCGAGATGTCTTCCATGGCCTGAACTGCAATCTCCATCGGACGTGTGATGGAACGGGCCAGCAGCAGGGCACCACCACCGCCGAAGACCAGGCCCAGCAGCAACAGTGTGCCAATCAGACCCTTGGTCGTGGTTACGTCAACCAGCAGGGATTGGGTTGAACCTTCCACTTCCTCACGCTGCCCCCGAACCAGCCAATCGATATCCTGGCGAATCTCCTGCGCCAAGGGACCGATCTCGGTGCGTATCAGATAGGAATCCGTTCGCCATTGATTACTGCTGTGCACCCGGAACAATTCATCCTGCAATTCAATATAGCGATTCGCCGCGTCGCGGACTACGGAAACCGCATCCTCCTGTTCAAAACTCAACAGGTCACTATACCCGGCGATACGCTCCAACGCTTCGACGAATCCTTCGCGGAACAGTACCGCATTACTGCGGTTGGCCTCGACACGAAACGCGATAAAGGCACGGTTGTTGTTCAGCACATTCATCCAGGTCTGGCGCAGTTCAGCCAATTCGAGCAGCAGCTGCTTACGCTCGGACGATGCTTCCTGCTCGGCTTCCGAACTTAGCATTTGGTTGAGATACTGTTGTATTTCCGATGCCACTGGTTCCATTTGCGAAGCCGAGAAACCGATGCCCGGCTGGTTCAGATTGAAATCTTCAGCCAGTTGCAACATTCTTTCGCGGTAGAGCGAATAACGGCCGATATCACGCACGATCTTCTCGACCCTTCCGGTAAGCTCGGGATTCCCCTCGAGGGCGTTCAGGGCCATCATCGCCTGTGCCATCTCACCCAACCGTATCAGATTGTTTTCATACTCCTGGCGTTCGTCCTCGGCATGGCTGAGCAGGTAAAACCCAAGGGCAGAGTTGGTTCGATCCAGCATCGCGGCCAGCTCCATGGAAGCCAGCACCATTGGCTGGCTGACGTCCACTACCCCATGCAGATTCTGCTGGGCGCGTGACAGGCTGCCAAGGGAAGTAATGGAAACAATGGCCAGCAGCAGTACGAGGATACCGAAGCCCATCCATAACTTGTGACGGATCTTGAAGCCGGAGAAGGCTTGCTGGAATTTGCGTGACAATGACGTGTTTTCTGGCGCTTGCATGATTGACCTCCGACCCGATCTCAATACCCCGCCAGCACATGCAGTCTGCGCGGATTTCTCACCTGGGCACGGACAAGGCGGGGGCAGGGCCTCTACTGGTTATTGTCGGCGAAGCATCGGAAAACTTGACACAAAATTCGTGGGCGGCAAGGCGATAAGGAGTGGGGCTATCTGTATTATTATCAATAAGTAAGGGATATACGTCTCATCCCGAATCCGACCGGTTCGCCTGCACGCAAAAGCGGATTGATCACAACACCTCAACAGGCAGAGCCCGGACTGGGGATCGTCCTGTTAGCCTGCTTCGCAGAGGGTTCTGCGGAAGCATTCCTCATCGATGCGCGCGCCCAGAAAAGTCGCAATGGCGCGCATGTCCTGCTCGGCATTCTCCAGGCAGGAGGTGCCGCCCGGTGAGGGTGTCATATTGAAAATAGCGCCGATGCCGGTATCGATCTTGGCCTCGCCCATCAGCAGTTTCATATTCGGCTTGTCAATGAGCTGCGGGCGGATGCCGCCAACCTTGCGGGCAAACTCCAGGTCACGATAGCGCAAGCCGGGCACGATCTTGCGCGCGTCACGCAGGAATAGCCATTTCCGGATGATGGGGATCTCGAACAGGATATTCTTGAGCATGTAGTTGCGGATGTCCGGCACCTTGAACAGGTCCCAGAGCACCCGCGCCACGCGCCGGTCGAAGCGGAACACGCGCAGAAAGTCGGGCAACGTCCGGTAATTATAGCGTTCCAGGATAGGCAGGATCAGCGCCGTGGGCCCGAAGCGGGTCTTGCCCGGCACCTGCACGTCGGGATCACCGTGGATGGCGGCAAATGGCAGTTTATCATTCTGCACCGTGTAGACCTTGCCGTTGAGGATCTGGGGTGTGAAATAATAACTGCCCGCCACCGGCAGGCAGGAATAGTCCAGGCCATAGCCGAGATCCTGGGCCAGTTTCAGGCTGTGGCCGCCGGCACAGACCACCAGGGAGCGGCTTCGGAAGCAGGCGCTGGCGGTTTCCACCAGGAAGCAACCGTCCTCGATATGAATACGTTGCACCTGCTGGTTATAGCGTACATCGATGGTCTTGCCATCGGCCTGCTGCGCCTGGCGCACGAAGGAACGTGCCGCGGCTTCGAAATCCACTGCCGTGTATTCGTCGGTGGATCCCAGCGCCAGCATCTCCTCCTGACGCAGTTTGCCATCGGAACCCGTGGCCACGCTGGGCTCGATGCGGGCGATGGCTTTCAGGTCCAGCAACCGCAGGCGCGGGTAATGGGGGCTGAGCTGGGTAAAACGTTCGCGCAGCAGCGCACACTCGCGCGCACCCACCCCCAGCACCATCTTCGGGTACCGGAAGATCAAGTGGTCCTTGTCGGGCTGGCCGAGGCAATAACGTGCCAGCATGGCGGCGGCCCGCTGCACCTTGAGGGCCTTTTCCAGGCTGTAGTTGGTCTCGATGTCCCCACAGTGCAGGGTCTGGCTGTTATTGCTGGCCAGCGAATTGACCCGCGCGGGCGCGGCGTATTTCTCCAGCAAGCCGATGGACTGGATATCCGTAAAACTGGCCGTCTGATACAGCAACGCGGCGCCGGTGATGCCACCGCCGATGATCAGCAGGTCGTAGATTTCATTACTCATGGTTCATATCCAGGGTATGCATATGCACCATCAGAGATGCAACACCTTCATGGACGGCTCGTTGCGGGCCGGATCGTCATGAAAGCCGGCCACCAGCAACACGTCGTGTCCGGCCTTGCCCAGATGGCAACAACTGGCAATATGATGACACATTCGCCGCCAGTCCTGGGTATCCTCCTCGGTGGATTGCACGGGCACAATGCCCCAATGCAGGGCCAGCAGGCGGCATACGGAAGCCCTGGCGCAGACACCCACCGTGGGGGAAATTGGCCGGTGCGCCGCTACGATGCGCGCCGTGGTGCCGGTGCGGGTGGGCACCACAATGGCCTCGATCTCCAGGTCGCGGCTCAACTGCATGGCGGCGTGGGCCATGGATTCGCGCAAGAGGTTTACCTTGTTGGTGCGATCGGCGGTGGGCTCCGGGGCGAAACAACCCTGCTCCCATTGGTGCCGTTCCACCTCACGTAACACCCGGTCCATGGTCTCC
>DATHUT010000230.1:0-1714 GCA_035462005.1 Gammaproteobacteria bacterium
CCTGTTCACCTGGCTGCTGTGCCTGCCGCGGCTGGCCACCCTGGCGGCGGTGCTGCATTTCATGGGCGCCTTCGTGGCCAGCACCATCTGGCCCATCGTGGCCGGCCTGTACTGGAAGCGGGCCAGCGCCACGGGCGCCACACTGGCCATGGTGCTGGGCACGGCGGCCGGCCTGTGGGGCTATTTCACCATCGGCTTCTACGTGGCCGCGCTCATCTCCGCCTTCGTGTCCATGCTGGTGGTGGTGCTGGCTCGGCGTGCCTCGTCCCGGCCCTTCGACTGGAACAGCCTGCGCCAGGAGGTCGAATGATCGCAGGAAAAGCCTTTCTGAGCCTCGTAGTGCTCATCGCCCTGGTGGTCACCATGGCCGCCCCCCTGATTCTCGCCATCCTCTGGATACGCGACTGGAAGCAACGACAATTATGGTAAACAAGACCCATCCCCGACTCGAGGAACGGCTGGAGCCAGCCAACTGGATCGACGGCATCGAGCTGCCCATGACTCTGCTGGAGCACATACCGGAGGAACCGGCGTCCCTGGCGGACCTGGCCGGCCGCTCCATTGTCTCCGCGCGCCAGTTCAGTCGCGAGCAGGTCATCCAGCTGTGCCGCCTGGCGGCCAAGTACGAGACCACCCAGGCCATGGGTCAGTTTCCGCTCACGGGCAAGATCCTCATCAGCGCCTTCTACGAACCCAGCACCCGCACCCGGCTGTCCTTCGAAAGCGTGTGGCAACGCCTGGGTGGCGACATCATCACCATCACCGACCCGGCCACCACCGGCATCGCCAAGGGCGAGTCGCTACACGACGTGGCGGAGATGATGAACCACTACGGCGATATGGTGGTACTACGCGACACCCACGAGGACGCCATCTACGAGATGCTGGACGTGACCCGCATCCCCATCATCAACGCCGGCAACGGCACCGACGAGCATCCCACCCAGGCCCTGGCGGACCTGTACGCAATGTTCAAATGGCGCCCGGACCTGCTGGCCGCGGAGGTGCCGGAGGACCAACGCATCACCGTCGGCGTCATCGGCGTACCGGGGCGCATGCGCACGGTGCGCAGCCTGCTGCTGTTCCTGTCCCTGTTCCACCACGTCATTCGCGAGGTGGTGGTGATCTGCGACTGCGAGGAGACCTTCTCGCCTGAGCAGCGCGAGGAACTGGAGGCCGCCGGCCTGAAGTTGCGCGTCACCGAAGAGCTGGACCCCGTACTGCCGGAACTCGACCTGGTGTACATCAACGCCATCGCCTGGGTGGGCGACAGCTACGAGGAACATGGTGTGCGCTACCAGCTCAACCGGCAATCCGCTCTCAAAGAGGGCGCCATCATTCTGCACCCGCTGGCGCGCGGCGCGGAGCTGTCCACGGACCTGGATGACACCCCCCATAACTGGTATTTCGCCCAGGCGCGCGGCGCCGTGTATGTGCGCATGGCGCTGATGACGACGTTGGTGCGGTTTTGATTTTTGTGATGCATTCACCGCAAAGGCGCAAAGGCGCAAAGAACGCAAAGGTTGTCATTTCAGAATCGCCACATACCCCCTGTAGGAGCGGCCTCTGGCCGCGAACGGTCTGTGGTAACCCGGTTCGCGGGCGAAGCCCGCTCCTACAGGGGAATCATTCATTTTTTTTGGCAATAGAGAGTAATCATGTGCGGCATAGCCGGAATCTTTCATTCTGACCCCCATCAACCCATCGACCCGCA
>DATHUT010000231.1:0-6296 GCA_035462005.1 Gammaproteobacteria bacterium
GCGCGGGTCCTCGAGCTCCTGGAACTGGTGGGCCTGGGTGCCTATGCCCGCGGCTATCCCCACCAGCTCTCCGGGGGGCAGCAACAGCGCGTCGCCCTGGCGCGGGCCATTGCCCCGCGCCCGGCCCTGATGTTGCTGGATGAGCCCTTCTCCAGCATGGACAAGGATCTGCGCGAGCAACTGGCGCGCGAAGTGCGCGCCATCCTGCGCCACGAAGGGATTACCGCCGTCCTGGTCACCCATGACCAGCTGGAGGCCTTCCTCATGGCCGATGAGATCGGGGTGATGCACGCCGGCCGGCTGGAACAATGGGGTTCCGCCTATGAGCTCTACCACGAACCGGGCAGCCGTTTCGTGGCGGATTTCGTCGGACAGGGCGTGTTATTGCGCGGCACGGTACTCAACGACCACCAGGTGGAGACCGAGTTGGGTATCATCGATGGCAGCTTCGATCCTGCCTTCGGCCGGAATGACGACGTAGATGTGCTGGTGCGTCCCGACGATATCATCCATGACGACGATAGCCCCATGCTCACCGAGGTCTGCGACAAGGCCTTCCGTGGCGCGGATTTTCTCTACACCCTGCGCCTCTCCAGCGGCGCCCGTGTGCTCAGCCTGGTGCCGAGCCATCACGACCACGCCATCGGTGAACGCATCGGCATTCGCCTCGACCTCGATCACCTGGTCATGTTCCGGCGTTAGGAGTCTGTCGGACTTGAGACTGATCTACTGCGCCGGTGGGAGAGCGGCCCATTTTCCCGATCCTTTTCGTCGAATAGCTACGGCTATTCTCCTCAAACGATCGAAAAAATGGACTCACTCGCCCACCTTGCTCGCTACGATCGCGCAAGTCCGACAGACTCCTAGAACTTCTGGGTGTAACGGACGTAGAAATCCCGGTCGGTACGGTCGCGCTGGACACCGATGATGCTGTCGAGGTCCTTGCGCTCCCGCAGGCGTGCCTCGATGCTGCGGTCGCCATCAATGCGCCACTGGTAGCGCCCTTCGATCAGGCTGTTGTTATTGCGGAAATCGGGTGACAGCAGCCAGCCTGCCTCGACGTGACCGTAGACCAGCCCGAAGCTGTGGCTGGGCACGATATCGATGAAGTTGAAGGTCACCTGCGCGGCCAGCCCCCCGGTGTCACCGCTGGTGCCCGTATTCATGGCGACCTCGGTCTGGGTGTTGGGAGCGTAACCCCCTTCGCCGGCAAGCATGAACTTGGTGCCGCTGTCCCCCAGCGGCCACTGGGCCGCCAGGCGTCCCACCAGTCCCCAGTAGTCCTCGATGCGACCCGTGGCCGTACCATCACGGCGCAGGGCATCGGGCAGGTAATTGATATCGATAGCCCGTTGCACTACCGGGCCCACGGGCTTGGAGCTCTCCAGGGAAAAGAAGGCCATCACGCGGCTGTCATCTTCACTGAAATTCAAGGGGGAGCGCATGACATTGGTGGGTCCGGCCGGGAGGTTGCGCTGCAGGATGAAATGGCTGTTCCAGCCGTTGTCACCCTTGCGGGTGACGCGCAGGCCGTCCGTCCAGGTGATGTCCACGTTCGGGCTGTCGTTGCGGTCCAGGGACTTCTTGGCAACGCCGGCCAGTTCGAACTTGGTCTGCATGCGCCCGAGGGTGACCTGCCAGCGGTCATCGGGGCTGTAGGCGAGATAGAGTTCGTCGAGGGTGGAATCCCCGCGACGCAGGCCGTCGGTGGAGGGGGCGCTGGTGAAGAACTGGAAGTGATTGTCGTTTTCATAGGTGGAGTAGCGCCCCGCGAAACGGGCCTTGGCGCGCCAGCTGTCGCTCAGCTTCGCTTCCAGTCCCAGGCGGATGCGGGCACGGCATTCGTCCGTGACGTCGCTGCTGCCGTCGCGATCATCTCGATCCAGGGAAAAGTAGCCGCCGCGCAGATCGGCACTCCAGGACAGGGTGTCGTTGATGGGGTTGGCGGCCTGGCTGGCGGCAGTCACGGCCAGGCACCCGCAGGAAAATAATAAAGCTTGGAATTTCATGTTGTTACTCCTGGTTCAAGCTGGTGCGGCGACGCCGAGGCCGCCATGGTCCATGGAAAGGATGATCGCTTGCGACCATGCCGGGGCTGCCTTCCCTGGCTACAGACTGCGCGCGACAGGCCGTTACAGGCCCGGGAGTGTAGCGCAACGGGACAGGGCATGTATTTCAAACGGATAAGCTGGCTGGCGGTCTTGCTCCTGCTGTCCGGCGGGACTGCGGCCAAGGATATCAGTGGCGAGTACGCCGTGCACGGGGTCGGTGGGGAACCCTGCAGCCTCTTCCTGGAGGCCAAGGCGGAGGGTGGTGGCCGGCTGCTCGAGTATGAAATCTGGCTCAGTGGTTATTTCTCGGCCTTCAACCTGATCGTTTCCAATACCTACAGCATCATGGGTGCGCGGGACATGGGACATTTTCTGGAGGCCCTCGACCAGTATTGTTCGGAGGTACCCGGGGAGTTGCTGATCACGGCTATCTCCAGCATCACGATGACGGTATTTCCGGAGCGTTACAATCTGTCTCCCCATGTGGAACGCTGGCCGAAAATGCTGGATGACTGATACGTTCCAACAGAGTGGCCGATGCGTGCCAACGGTCAGGGTTGCAGACCAGGATGTTTCTGCATACAGCCAGTCGATCGGTTGTACCGCAGGTGAAAAATTTTACTGCATAGCCTCATATATGACGGAGTGATGGATGAAGTCTGGGAATGGCTGGGCGCGGGCCGGGATCGCGCTGCTGATGTTGCTGGTGGCTGGCCCGCTGCACGCCACCCTGGCGGAGGGCATACAGGCCTATGAGCGGGGCCAGTTCGCCAATGCGCTGCAATTTCTGTTGCCGCTGGCCAATGAAGGGGATGCAGTGGCCCAGCATCACCTTGGCCTGATGTACGAGGAAGGCAAAGGTGTGCGCGCCGATCCGGTACAGGCTCGGCAGTGGTTCGAACGTGCCGCGAAAGTGGGGTATGCGGAAGCCCAGTTTCGCCTGGGAAGACTGCATGCCGATGGCAAGGGGGTGACCGCCGATGGGGTGCAGGCCTCTCGTTGGTACCTGCTGGCAGCAGGCCAGGGACACCTGGATGCCCAGTACAGCTTGGGGACCATGTTCAAACTGGGTCGCGGAGTTCCTGCCGACCCGGTGCAGGCCTATTTGTGGTTCGACCGGGCTGCAGAGCAAGGGCTCGGCAATGCCCGGGTGCAGCGCGACTTCCTGCGCGAACAATTGTCGCCCGCCCAGTTGGAAGAGGCCAGGGCGGTTCTCGGTGATGTGGAACGGACACGCCTGGAGGCGGAGCGCGCGGCGGAACAGGAGCGCCTGCGCCGCGTTCAGGAAGCGGCCGAGCGACAGGCTGCGCAACAGGCCCGCGAAGAGGCCGCTCGTCGAGCGCGCGAAGAGGCGCTGCGCCGCGCGGCGGAGGAGGCAGCGCGTCAAGAGGCTGCCCTGAAGAATCGGCAACAGGACCAGGCCCGGGCGGAACAGGAACGCCAGGCTCGGGAGGCCGCGGCGGAACAGGCGCGCGCGGCTGCAGTGGAGTCGCAGGCCACGAATTCCGCGCGCGAACAGCTCCAGGCCCTGTTCGTGGAGTCGTTCACGCGGGATGCGGAGCAGGCGGCGGAACGATTACGGAATTTTCACGCGGGCGAAACCATCGTCGCCAGCCAATTATTATCGGTGGATGAACTCAATATCACGGAAATGAACGACGGCACCAGCCTGGTGTATATCCGCTACGTCATGCAGCGGCTGCAGCGAGGGGAAGGTGATCCGGAAATCAAGGAGATCTCCAAGTGGTTCAAGGTGCGCCGTGGTGACGACGGGTTTGAAATGGTCGACGGATAGTATGGTGTAGTGTCACCAGGAGCCATGCCCATGGCCGGAAAAGAGATCGTCGTTTCCAACGACTGGACCAAGAACTGGCAAGCCAAGATTGCCGTCAAAACCACGGCCATTTTTCTATGGATGGTGATCTCCGTCAGTTTCATCGGTATCGTATGGCTGAACCATGACCTGGCGGGGGAAATCGAGCTAGACATCCAGCGTGAAGTTGGCGCCATGGCCTTTCACGTGCAACGCATGTTGTCGACGGCCCCGTTTCCCGATGACGAAGCCGGCCTGAGATCCTTGCGCGAACGCTTGTTGACCACACTTGATGACAGCTACCTGCAAGGACTGATTCTCACCATTGGAAATCATTCCATGGAGGTCGGCGCCATTCCCGCTGAGGGGAAATCTCAGAGCCTCGAGTTACCGCATTTCATTCCCGCCTGGGGCAGTGGTGAGGCAATGTCCCTGCATATCACGGCCCACTACCCCGATACCCAGTCCCTGGTTCGCGCGCAGCGTGACGGTGTGTTGGTGATCATTGCCCTGACCATACTTGCCATCGGCATCATTCTCAGTTGGACCATCCAGAACGTGTTGGCCAAACCGTTCGAGGTCCTGATCGACGCAACGCAGCAGGTATCCAGAGGCAACTTGGAGTTACGCCTGGACGTAGGCCGGGAAGACGAATTCGGGAAACTGTCGCGCTTCTTCAATAAAATGATGGATACCATCAAGAGCCAGCAGGATACACTCAGCCGCACCAACGAAGAGTTGCTGGTGGAGATAGCCGAACGCAAGAGGGCTGAGCATGAATTGAAGTCCCACCGTGATGACCTGGAACGCGAAGTAGTGGAGCGCACCCGTGATCTGCAGGCGGCGCGCGACCAGGCGCTGGAGGCCAGCAAGGCCAAGAGCGCCTTCGTTGCCAATATCAGCCATGAGATCCGCACTCCGCTGACGCCGATCATCGGCTTTGCCGAGGCGCTTTTGGACGAAGGGGGTATCAGCAAACCACAACGCCAGTCCCTGCGCACGATTATCCGCAACAGCCGTCACTTGTTGACTCTCATCAACGATATTCTTGATCTTTCCAAGATCGAGGCCAACCGACTCACGGTGGAAAAACTCGCGGTCAACCCCTTCGATCTGCTTCAGGATATCGAATCCCTGGTGGGCATGCAGGCGCGCGAGAAGGGATTGGAATTCGATATCCAGTACGAATACCCCATTCCCGAACTTATCACCACCGATCCTCTTCGTCTCAAACAGATACTCATGAACCTCGCCACCAATGCGGTGAAATTCACCGAGCGGGGATTTGTACGAGTCACCACCCGTTACGAGGCGGCAGCACGGCAACTTGTCATCCAGGTGGCGGACAGCGGGATCGGCATCAGCGAAGACAAGCGCCAGCAATTGTTTCAGGCCTTTTCACAGGCGGATTCCTCTACCACCCGGGAATACGGGGGCACGGGCCTGGGTCTGTATATCAGCCAGAGGTTGGCGCGCATGCTGGGAGGCGGTATCGAGATGGATAGTGTACCGGGTGTTGGTAGCCGCTTCCTGTTGCGTGTCGATGCCGGACCGGTACGGGATGCGGACCTGGTCATGGTACGTCCCCAATCTTCAGAAACCCCTGAACCATCTGCCCTCATGCCGGAATCTGTTGCCGTGCATGGCCGTGTACTGGTGGCCGAGGACAGCCCGGACAACCAGCAATTGATCCGCCTTTACCTGCAAAGACTGGGCGCGGAGGTTACCCTGTGCGAAAACGGCAAGCTGGCGGTGGAAGCGGCACTCCGGCAGCACCATGACCTGATCCTGATGGATATGCAGATGCCGGTGATGAGCGGCCTGGAAGCCGTGGAGCAGTTGCGAGCACGAGGCTATCGCGGACCGGTCTTTGCCCTCACGGCCAATGCCATGAAAGAGGACGTGGAACGCTACCTGCAGTCGGGTTGCGACGGCTTCCTGGCCAAACCCATCGAGAAGTCCGATTTCAATCGGGTGGTGCGCGAGTGCCTCGGGACGCGGGATGAAGATGTGCAGGACGAGGAGGATGCCCAGTATCAGGAATTGGTCAGACGTTTCGTGGCGGGGTTGCCCGGCTACGCACGGGCCATCGAGGCAGGTGTGGAACAAGGTGATTGGGAGTCGGTGGCCAGCCTTGCCCATCAGATTAAAGGCATGGGTGGATCCTTCGGATTTCCTGCATTGTCAGAGCTGGCACTTCACCTGCAGGAACAACTCAAGGATGGCAATCGGGATTCGGCCGCCGTCGCGGCCGGGGAACTACTCGCGCTCATTCGCAAGATCACCTCCTGATACGCCGGTTCGAAGTTACCGGATTTGTAATCATCCAGGGTAGCCTTGTCCTTTGGCGCCTTTAGGCCATGTGCCGGGGTTCCTGCGCGATGCCCGCGGCTTGCAGGGTATCGAGCAGTTGCTGGCGTTCGGCCTCATCG
>DATHUT010000232.1:0-3079 GCA_035462005.1 Gammaproteobacteria bacterium
GTCCTCGACTGGTTCGACCGCCACGGTCGCCACGACCTGCCCTGGCAGGGCAGTGGTGATCCCTACCGGGTATGGATCTCGGAGATCATGCTGCAGCAGACCCGGGTCGCCACGGTCATTCCCTATTTCGAGCGTTTCCTGACGCGGTTTCCCGACGTCAGCACCCTGGCCGATGCGCCCCTCGACGAGGTCCTGCATCACTGGTCCGGGCTGGGCTACTACGCCCGGGCCCGCAACCTGCACCAGGCCGCCCGGAACATCCGCGACGAGCACGACGGAAGCTTTCCCGAGGATTTCGAGGCCGTACTGGCTCTGCCCGGCATCGGCCGCTCCACCGCCGGCGCCATCCTGTCACTGGGCTGTGGCCAGCGCCATGCCATCCTCGACGGCAATGTGAAACGGGTGCTGGCCCGTTTTCTCGCAGTGGAGGGCTGGACCGGGCAACCGGCGGTGGCGGACCAATTATGGGAGCACGCGGAGCGTTACACCCCCGCGCGACGGGTGGACGAGTACAACCAGGCCATGATGGACCTGGGCGCGACTCTCTGCACCCGCGGCCGACCGGACTGTACGAGCTGCCCCTTGGCCGGCGCCTGCGCCGCTCACGCCCAGGGCCGGGAGACGGACTTCCCCACACCGCGGCCGAAAAAGACCCTGCCGGTGCGCAGCACCCGCATGCTGCTGGTGCAGGACGCCAAGGCGCGGGTATTGCTGCGCCAGCGCCCGCCCACGGGGCTGTGGGGCGGACTGTGGGGCCTGCCGGAACCGGCCCCGGAACAGGACATCGAGGCCTGGTGCCGGGAACAGCTGGGCTGCGCACCGCGCCAGGTGGAGGAATGGCCCTTGCTGCGCCACACCTTCAGCCACTTTCACCTCGACATCACGCCGCTGCGGATTTGCGTGGATAACCCGCGGCTTTCTGTGTTGGAAGGCGCGGACACGGTCTGGTATAACTGCGCCCAACCCGATTCCCTTGGCCTGGCCGCTCCCGTGCAACGCCTGCTCGAGCGCCTCGCCCACTGAAACCACGAGGAAAGATCCATGGCCCGTATGGTGCACTGCGTAAAACTGAACAAAGAGGCCGAAGGCCTGGAACGGCTCACCTATCCCGGTGAACTGGGCAAGAAGATCTTCGAGAATGTCTCCAAGGAAGCCTGGCAGGCCTGGCTCAAGCACCAGACCATTCTCATCAACGAAAATCGCCTGAGCCCGGTGGACCCCCGCCACCGCCAGCTGCTGGAAACCGAGATGGAGAAGTTCTTCTTTGGTGATGGCTCGGCCCTGCCCGAGCAGTTCGTGCCCACGGACAAGTAGGTCAGACTTCAGTCCGGATGCCCCTAAGCTGCTGATTCTGAAATTTTCCTGCGGGATCGCTTGACTGTTTCGGGCGCTGCGGCTCTAATACGCCTTCTCTTTTGCCCAGGTAGCTCAGTCGGTAGAGCAGGGGATTGAAAATCCCCGTGTCGGCAGTTCGATTCTGTCCCTGGGCACCATTATTTTCCATTCGAATCGCGCCACCAATCCGGGCGCTTTCATCCCCATTCGTAAAGCCTGATTCTCCGCGCGCGCCGGTCGTGACTCACCGCCTTCATGGCGGGCGTCGCTTGCGCAAGTCGCCTCTCTTAAGTAAAGAAATCAAGAAGGTATTCGGTAAACTTTACAGGTTTCTTCCGGCGGTGGATCTACGCCTTGAATAACACATTGATATTAATTACATTCCATGTATTGCGCACGAAGCTTGCATATGTGGCCTTGCACACCATCGACTGCCTCGGATTCAGGGCTACCGGTGTATCCATGTACCAAGGAGTCTAGCCCATGAAGAATACCTATAAGGCTGTAATTTCCACTGCGGTGCTGTCCGGCGTGCTGCTGGCAACACCGGTATCCGCCGCTGTGTACGAGTTTCACTTTACCGGAAAATATACGTTACTGAACAACGACGGTAGCTTCGCGGACCAACAATCAATCAGCTCCACGCTGACATACGATGCCAGCTTGGGTGTCGGCTTTTCAGCGGACCTGAGCATTGAGGACTTCGTTACCTTCGGTGCCACGGCCACGGTCCACGACATTTCGCTACAGCGCCACGGGACCACCAACCTGGTCATCGGCAACATGCTGGTGGATTGGAATGTGACTGCCGGCATACCGCTCTCGATGGTGTGGGATGCTACGGGCCTGTTCAATGCCATTGATCTTGGCCTACAGGCGGGGGATGTCATCAGCGGCACCTACCTGAAACGCAATGGGCAGACCATCGCGGACGTCGGCAGTGCAACCCCGGCCTCGGATGCACTGGGGCTTAACCAGGGCCCCGCGCCGCTTGCGGTCAGCACCTGGAACACCACGACACTTTGCACGCCGGGCGTTGATTGCATGGGCAATGCCCTTTCGGGTGGTGCGCCCTTCAGCGACGATGGGATTGGTGGCTCGCCATTGATTGATAGCCCATTCCTGGGCGTGAACATTAACTTCGATATCGGCAGCGGCAACAGCCTTACCGTCCTCAGCATCAGTGAGGTGCCGGTGCCCGCGGCGCTGTGGCTGCTCGGCTCCGGCCTGATCGGCCTGTTCGGTGTCGCACGGCGCAAAGCCCAAATCTGATATTTCAACTCTGAATGCGCCATGAGCCCCGCTTTCGAGCGGGGTTTTGATTGCTGGCAGGCGCCGGAAGGCTGTAGAGGAACCCCTGTAGCAGATCGCAGCCACGCGCCTGCAACCAGTCGGCCTGCTCCCGTGTTTCCACTCCCTCCGCGATCACTTTCAAACCCAGGCTATGGGCGAGGGCGATGATGGCCCGTACCAGCGAGCCGGCCCGGGCATCGTCGGGCAGGTCGTGGATGAAGGTGCGGTCGATCTTCAGCACGTCCACGGGTAAACGGCTGAGGTAGCTGAGGGAGGAAAAACCGGTACCGAAGTCGTCCAGGTATACCTGCACCCCAAGATCCCGAACCTCCGTCAGCACCTGCTCGGCGCGATCCAGGTCATCCATGAAGGCTGTTTCCGTTACCTCGATGGCCAGGGTGGAAGCAATGGGCAATATTCCGTTTCTTTCCATGATTTCGCGCAGGTGGGC
>DATHUT010000233.1:0-2267 GCA_035462005.1 Gammaproteobacteria bacterium
CGGTCGATGAGCTGCTTTTCCATTTTGAAGTCGGGAATGCCGTACCGCAGCAGGCCGCCGATACGGTCGGCCTTCTCGAACAGGGTGACCTCGTGACCGACGCGCGCCAGTTGCTGGGCGCAGGCCATGCCGGCCGGGCCGGAGCCGACCACGGCCACGCGTTTGCCGGTCTTGTGGGCAGCGGGCAGTGGCTTCACCCAACCGTTCTCGAAGGCCTTGTCGACGATGGCGCACTCGATGCTCTTGATGCTGACCGGGTTGTCGTCGATGTTCAGGGTGCAGGATTCCTGGCAGGGCGCCGGGCAAATGCGGCCGGTGAACTCCGGGAAGTTGTTGGTGGAGTGCAGCACCTCGCTGGCACGCTCCCACTTGCCGCGATACACCAGGTCGTTCCAGTCGGGAATGAGGTTGTTGACCGGACAGCCCTGGTGACAGAAGGGGATGCCGCAGTCCATGCAGCGCGCACCCTGGGTGGCCAACGCCTGGTCACTCAGGGGAATGACGAATTCCTTGAAGTGCTTGATGCGTTGTTCCACCGGTGCATAGCTACGATCCTGGCGCGGGAACTCCATGAACCCCGTCGGCTTGCCCATTACTTGCCTCCCACTGCCGCGGCAAGCCCCGCGGACTGCTGCTGTGCTTGTTTCATGTCTTCCAGGGCGCGGCGGTAATCCACCGGCATGACCTTGACGAACTTCGGCAGGTATTGCCCCCAGTCGGCCAGGATGCGGCGTGCCACGCTGCTGTCGGTGTAATGCAGGTGCTGCTCGATCAGCACCTTCAGGCGCTGGGCATCGAAGCGGGTCATGTCGCTGCGGATATCCACCTTGCCGTGGGTCTCCAGGTCACCGCCCTGGTGATCGAGGGCCTCGAGGGCGGCGTCTTCTTCCGGCACCGGCTCCAGGTCCACCATGGCCAGGTTGCAGCGGTCCTTGAAGTCGCCCGCCTCGTCCAGCACGTAGGCGATGCCGCCGCTCATGCCGGCGGCGAAGTTGCGCCCGGTCTCGCCCAGCACCACCACGATGCCGCCGGTCATGTACTCACAACCATGGTCACCCACGCCTTCCACCACGGTGGTGGCCCCGGAGTTGCGCACGGCAAAGCGTTCGCCGGCCACGCCGCGGAAGAAGCATTCGCCGGTAATGGCGCCATACAGCACGGTGTTGCCGACGATGATGTTTTCTTCCGGCACGATGGGGCTGTTCTTCGGCGGATAGATACTGATGCGGCCGCCGGACAGACCCTTGCCCACGTAGTCGTTACCTTCACCTTCCAGCTCCAGGGTCACGCCATGGGCCAGCCAGGCGCCGAAGCTCTGCCCCGCCACGCCCTTCAGCTTCACATGGATGCTGTCGTCGGGCAGGCCTTCGTGGCCGTATTTTTCCACCACCCGGCCGGACAGCATGGCGCCCACGCTGCGGTTGACGTTGCACACCGGGGTTTCGATGCGTACCGGTTCGCCGCGTTCCAGCGCGGGGGCGGCCTGTGCAATGAGCTTGTTGTCCAGGGCCTTGTCGAGGCCGTGGTCCTGGGTCTCGCTCCAGTACAGTTTCTCGCCCGGCGCCGTTTCCGGCAGGTGCAGCAGGCGCGAGTAATCCAGGCCATGGGCCTTCCAGTGGCCGATGGCCTTGCGCATATCGAGCTTGTCGCGGCGGCCGATCATTTCGTTCAGGGTGCGGAAACCGAGCTTCGCCATCAGCTGGCGGATCTCCTCCGCCACGAAGAAGAAGTAGTTCACCACGTGCTCGGGCTTTCCGGTGAAGCGCTTGCGCAGGGTCTCGTCCTGGGTGGCCACGCCCACCGGGCAGGTGTTCAAGTGGCACTTGCGCATCATGATGCAGCCTTCGACGATCAGCGGCGCGGTGGCGAAGCCGAATTCATCGGCGCCCAGCAGTGCGCCGATGACCACGTCGCGGCCGGTGCGCATGCCGCCGTCCACCTGCACCGCGATGCGGTTGCGCAGCTTGTTCATCACCAGGGTCTGGTGGGTCTCGGCCAGGCCAATCTCCCAGGGCGAACCCGCGTGCTTGATGGAGGTGAGCGGCGAGGCGCCGGTGCCGCCGTCGAAGCCGGCAATGGTGACATGGTCCGCATGCGCCTTGGACACGCCTGCGGCCACAGTGCCGACCCCCACCTCGGACACCAGCTTCACACTGATACGCGCCTTCGGGTTGACGTTCTTGAGGTCATGGATGAGCTGCGCCAGATCCTCGATGGAATAGATGTCATGGTGCGGCGGCGGTGAGATCAGGCCCACGCCCGGCGTG
>DATHUT010000234.1:0-7889 GCA_035462005.1 Gammaproteobacteria bacterium
GTTCTTCCGTGGATTCCGTGGCCAGGACCGAAAAAAGCCGGCTTTAGCCGGCATTTTTTCAGGTCCGTCGCAGGCAGGAATCAGCCCCGCTGTTTTTCGCGGATCTCGTCCAGGGTCTTGCAGTCGATGCACAGGGTCGCGGTGGGGCGGGCTTCCAGGCGACGGATGCCGATTTCCACGCCCCAGGATTCGCAGTAACCGTATTCACCGTCGTCCAGCTTGTCGATGGACTCATCGATCTTCTTGATGAGCTTGCGTTCCCGGTCGCGGGCCCGCAGTTCCATGCTGAATTCCGATTCCTGGGTGGCGCGGTCGTTGGGGTCGGGGAAGTTGGCGGCTTCGTCCTGCATGTGATGTACGGTGCGGTCCACTTCTTCCATGAGTTCCCGCTTCCAGGTCAGCAGGATTTCGCGGAAATGAGACAGCTGCGTGTCACTCATGTACTCCTCGCCCTTCTTCTCCCGGTAGGGAGCGATTCCGGGTACGGGCCCAAAGGTCGTGCTGGTCTGAGCCGTAGCGGATTTTTTCACCGGGGCCTTTTTGCTGACGGGTGCTTTTGGGGGGGCGGTCTTTGCCGTTTGGGGCTTGGGGCTGGGCTTCTTCGCTACCGTCTTCTTGGCCGGTGCCTTTTTGGCAGGCGCCTTTTTAGCCGGTGCCTTCTTGACCGGTGCCTTTTTGGTCACGGTTTTCTTGGCGGGCGCCTTCTTGGCGGTCGTCTTCTTGGTTGCGGTCTTCTTGGCAACGGTCTTCTTTTTGGCCGTAGCCTTGGACTGCGCGGTCTTTTTCTTGACGGCCATGCAAGCGGTCTCCAGATGCTCGAAAATCAAACGAATTTGTATACCAGAAAGAAATTGCTGCCGCAAGCTGCGCTACCCTCGTCAAGCCGGAAGGCGCCGCGGAGATCGTGGCCTTTCGGCCCCTTCGCCCGGGGAGTGCGATCAGGCGCGGTAGTCTCCACCCCGGCCCGCGGCGAGTCAAGCGGGACCGGCCGGAATCACACCCCTGCGGGTAGCGGGGTGATTCCTGCGGGGACCTCGGCTACCCTGTGCGGCTTTTGGAACCTACCGAGGAACCCTTGTGAGCGAACTGCAAGCCTTGCTGTTTGATGTGGACGGCACCCTGGCCGATACCGAGGAGATTCACCGCCAGTCCTTCAACGAGGCCTTCGCCGCCGCGGGACTGGACTGGGACTGGTCACCCCGACGCTATGGGGAACTGTTGGCCGTCACCGGCGGCAAGGAACGCATCCGCCATTATCTCGAGAGCGAGGGCATCCGCCTGGCGCCACCCCAGGGCCTGGATGCCTTCATCGCCGAGCTGCACCAGGCCAAGACGGAGTATTACACCCGTACCATGGGCACTGGTGGCATGCCCCTGCGCCCCGGCGTGAAACGGTTGCTCCTGGAGGCGCGCCAGGCCGGCCTGCGCCTGGGCATTGCCACCACCACTACGCCGGAGAACGTGACGGCACTGCTGGTGAACAGCCTGGCGGCCGATGGCTGCGACTGGTTCGAGGTGATCGCCGCCGGCGGCGTGGTTCCGCGTAAGAAACCCGATCCCGGCATTTATGACTACGCCATGGAAAAGATGGGGCTCACGCCGGCCGCATGCCTGGCCTTCGAGGATTCCGAGAATGGCCTGCGGTCCGCCCGCGATGCGGGCCTGAAGACCCTGGTGACCCCTAGCGACTACACCCTGGACCATGATTTCAGTGGTGCGGCGCTGCTGGTGGACAGCCTGGGCGAGCCTGATGCCCCCATGCGCGTGCTGGCCGGCGATGCCTTCGGCAAGGACTATGTGGATGTGGACCTGCTGCGGAGGCTGCATCGTGTTTGAGACGGGTATGTAAATGGCCGCGGAAGCACACGGAAAGGCACGGAAAAATCAAAACCGCCAACAATGCATCCGTCATTCCCGCGCATGCGGGAATGACGGAATACCCAAACGAACCGCCCGGGGGCGCCGGTAACGCCTTCGCGGCCGAAGGCCGCTCCTACAGGTGGCCTTGTCTTTCGGCTTGACCCGCCGGGCCATTCATAGTCCATTTAGCCTTCGCAAACATCGGAACCATCCCATGTCCCAGGCACGCCGCATGGCCCACATCCAGCCCTTTCACGTCATGGCGCTGCTGGCGCGTGCGCGGGCGCTGGAGGCGCAGGGACACGACATCGTGCACATGGAGATCGGCGAGCCCGATTTCCCGACCCCGGCGCCCATCGTGGCGGCGGGGCAGCGGGCGCTGGCGGCGGGACTGACGCATTACACCCCGGCCCTGGGCCTGCCGGAACTGCGCGCGGCCATCAGCGATTTCTATCGCGACCATCACGGTGTGGCGGTGGATCCAGGGCGCATCGTCATCACCCCGGGTGCCTCCGGTGCCCTGCACCTGGTGCTGGCGCTGCTGGTGGATCGCGACCAGCAGGTGCTGCTCACCGACCCCGGTTATCCCTGCAACCGCAATTTCGTGCACCTGGTGGAGGGCGAGCCCGTGGGCGTGCCGGTGGATGCCGCCACCGGCTACCAGCTGACGGCGGCCATGGCGGAGCAGCACTGGACCGAGCGCACCCGGGTGC
This sequence comes from Gammaproteobacteria bacterium, assembly GCA_035462005.1. Taxonomy (GTDB): domain Bacteria; phylum Pseudomonadota; class Gammaproteobacteria; order DSM-19610; family DSM-19610; genus JAIVHA01. Next base: position 2,574 of record DATHUT010000234.1, read on the forward strand.
TCATGGTGGCCTCGCCGGCCAATCCCACCGGCACCCTGCTGAGCCAGGCGGAGCTGGCGGCCCTGGCCCAGCTCGCACGGGCACGCGGCGCACGCCTGGTCGTCGACGAGATCTATCATGGTTTGACCTACGACAGCGACGCGCCCACGGCCCTGGCGGTCAGTGACGAGTTGTTCGTCATCAACAGCTTCTCCAAGTATTTCGGCATGACCGGCTGGCGACTGGGTTGGATCGTGGCGCCACCGGACCAGGTGGAGGGCCTGGAGCGACTGGCGCAGAACCTGTACCTGGCGGCACCGACCCTGTCTCAACACGCGGCCCTGGCTGCCTTCACGCCGGAGACGCGGGCCATTCTCGAGGAACGCCGTGCGGCCTTCCAGGCGCGGCGCGACTATCTGCTGCCGGCCCTGCGCGAACTGGGCTTCGTGATTCCCGTCACGCCCCAGGGCGCTTTCTATCTCTATGCCGATTGCAGTCGTTTTACCGACGACAGCTTCGCCTTTTCCCGGCAATTGCTGGAGGAGGCCGGCGTGGCCATCACCCCGGGCCTCGATTTCGGCGAACATCGCGCGAGCCAGCATGTGCGCTTCGCCTATACCACCGACATCCCGCGGCTTCAGGAAGGGGTGGAACGGATCCGGCGCTTCGTGGTGTAGAGATCTATAATCGTCATTCCGGCATGCGCCGGAATGACGCTAGGCGTATTGACCAGTCCCTCCCAAGTGGTGCATTCCCCGCGCCAGCAACGCCGCGCCATAGGCCGCCTCCTGATGATCCGCGTGTACCACCGGCACCCCCAGTCGGTCGGCGCGAATCCGTGTCCAGGCATCGTTCATCGCCCCGCCACCCACGCTGCGCACTTCCGAAGGGTAAGGTGCGCCCAGTTCCGCCAGCAGCCGGTAGCCGCGCGCCTCAATGTCCGCCATGCCTTCCAGCAGGCCCTGCAGTAGCTGTACGGGATCGTCGGGGACGGGTTCGATGCGCGGCGCCAGTTGCGGGTCCTGGATGGGGAAGCGTTCCCCGGGTGCGCACAGGGGGTAGTAATCCAGGCCGGTAGGAACACCGGGGCGCAGTCGCGGCGTCAGTTCGTCGAGCTGGGCGAGCGTGAAATATTGCAGCAGCACCGCGCCGCCGCTGTTGGAGGCGCCACCCGCCAGCCACAGCTCGCCCAGGCGATGGCTATAGACCCCGTACTCGGGAGCGAACACGGGTGTGGGGGACAGCACCTTCAGCACCAGGGTACTGCCGAGGGAAGTGACCGCCGTACCCGGGGCACGGGCACCGGTGGCGAGAAAACCGGCGGTGCTGTCGGTGGTGCCGGCGACGATGCGGGTATCCGTTGGGAAACCCCAGCGGTGAGCGAGTTCCGCGCGCAGGGTACCGATGGGCGTGCCGGGGGGTACCACTTCGGGTAGCAGGCCGGGCAGCAGCCCGAGGGAGGCCAGCCAGTCCGGCCAGCGGCGCCGTTCCACGTCATAGCCGAGCTTGAGGGCATTGTTCTCGTCGCTCACGCCCCAGCGCCCGCCCAGGCAGCCGCTGATCCAGTCCGCCTGGTGTAGGGCGTGGCGGGCCTGACCGGCGGGTTCCTGGCCGAGCAGGTACAGCAGCTTGGCGAGACTGGAGGAGGGGCCGTGGGCCCCGCAGCGCGCCGGTGCCAGGGCGGTGATGCGTTCTGACTCGGCGCGGGCGCGGCTGTCGTTATACATCAGTGCCGGGCCCAGGGCGTTTCCCTGCCCGTCGGCCAGCAGCAGGCTGGCGGAGGTGCCGTCTACGGCGATGGCACGCACCTCGGCTGCGGGGATGGCGGTGCTGAAGGCATCCAGCAGCGCACACACGCCCTGCCACCAGAGATCGGAATCCTGCTCTACCCGCTCACCGTCACGCCGCGGGGCGGGCAGAGGATGGGCCAGGCTGGCGTGCTCGCGGCCCGCCCCGTCGATGGCGCAGACCCGGCAGCCGGAGGTACCGAGGTCGATGCCGAGGAACAGGCTCAGGGGAGCTCCACCTTCGGCGGCGGGTTCCAGCCTTCCTTGCGGTGCTCGGCCACCACCGTGGTGTAGACCCCGCCGCGCACGTTGAACTTGGCGGTCAGGCGCATAAAGCGCGGCCGGGTGGCCGCCACCAGGTCGTCGAGGATGCGGTTGGTGACCGCCTCGTGGAAGGCGCCCTCGTCCCGGTAGGACCAGATGTAGAGCTTGAAGGACTTCAGTTCCACGCAGAGCGCGTCGGGCACGTAGTCCAGGTCCAGCAGGGCGAAGTCGGGCTGGCCGGTCTTGGGACACAGGCAGGTGAATTCGGGGGTGTGGATGTGGATGCTGTAGTCCCGGTCCGGATGGGGATTTTCAAAGGTTTCCAGGTTCTTGCTGGGCTGTGTAGACATGGTTTCCAGATACTCGCTGCAAGTGTCGCGCGCAGGCCTGCGGGCCTGTCGGGACGGGGTTCGCGGCCTGCTCTGGCAGGGCGCAAAGTCAAGCTTGTATCTTACATCAGCGGCCGGTATCTTCGCGCCCCATGCGACTCAGTAAAATAAAACTCGCGGGCTTCAAATCCTTCGTCGATCCCACCACCATCCACTTCCCCAGCAACCTGGTGGGCATCGTGGGTCCGAACGGCTGCGGCAAGTCCAACACCATCGACGCGGTGCGCTGGGTGATGGGCGAGTCCTCCGCCAAGAACCTGCGCGGCGAGTCCATGAGCGACGTGATTTTCAATGGTTCCACGGGCCGCAAACCGGTGGGCCAGGCCGGCATCGAACTGGTGTTCGACAACAGCGACGGCGGCCTCGGTGGCCAGTACGCCCAGTACGCCGAGATCTCCATCAAGCGCCAGGTGTCGCGCGACGGCCAGTCGTCCTATTTCCTCAACGGTGCCCGCTGCCGGCGCCGCGACATCACCGACATCTTCCTTGGCACCGGTCTCGGGCCGCGCAGCTACTCCATCATCGAGCAGGGCATGATCTCGCGCCTCATCGAGGCCCGTCCCGAGGACCTGCGCGTGTTCCTGGAAGAGGCCGCCGGCATCTCCAAGTACAAGGAGCGGCGCCGCGAAACCGAAAACCGCATGCGCCATACCTCAGAAAACCTGGCGCGCCTCAATGACTTACGGGATGAACTTGAGAAACAGCTGGAGAAACTGAACCGGCAGGCGCGCACCGCGGAGAAGTTCAAGGAACTGCGTGAACAGGAGCGGCGCGTCAAGGCCGAGCTGCTGACCCTGCGCCACGACCAGATGCAGGGCCAGAACGAAGAGCAGGCGCGCGCCATCGCCGAGCAGGAAACCAACCTCGAGGCGGTGATCGCCGCCCAGCGTGCCGTGGAAGCGGCCATGGAGAAGAACCGCGAGCAGCACGTGGAGCTGGTCGAGACCTTCAACGAGGTGCAGGGTCACTACTACGAACTCGGTGCCGAAGTGGCGCGGGTGGAGCAGGCCATTCAGCACGCCCGCGAGACGCGCCAGCGTCAGCAGCAGGAGCTGACCCAGGCCGACGAGGCCTGGAACGAGGTGGAGGCCCATATCCGCATCGATGGCCAGCGCCTGGAAGAGCTCGAACTGGAACTGCTGCAGCTGGAACCGGAACTGGAAGAACTGCGTGCCCGCGCCGAGGTGTCCAGCGCGGCCCTGGCCGAGGCCGAGCAGGCCATGCAGCAGTGGCAGACCGAATGGGACGACTTCAACCGGCGCGCCGCCGAGCCGGCCCAGACCGCCGAGGTGGAGCGTACCCGCATCAATCACCTGGAACGCCAGCTGCAGCAGCAGACCCAGCGCCTGGAGCGCCTGCGCCAGGAGCACCAGGGCCTGTCCGCCGCCGACCTGGAACTGGAACTCGAGGCCCTGGCCGAGCAGGAACAGGAGAAAGAGGCCCGCGCCCAGCAGCTGCAGGAAGAACTGGAGCAGGTGCGCGGCAGCATCGAGGGCCTGCGCGGGCAGCTGCAGGGCCATAACAATGAACTCAACGAGGCGCGCGGTCGGCAACAGGATCTGCGCGGACGGCTGGCCTCCCTGGAGGCCCTGCAGCAGGCCGCCCTGGGCCAGGGCAGCGGTGCCGTCAACCAATGGCTGGAAAGCCGGGGCCTGGGCCAGGCGCCACGCCTGGCGCAACAGCTCGAAGTGGAGGCCGGCTGGGAGCGGGCCGTGGAAACGGTGCTGGGCGACAGCCTGCAGGCGGTCTGCGTGGATGGCGTGGACCCGGTGGCCGAATGGCTCGACAGTCTGGAACAGGGCACCCTGACCCTGGTGGACACCGGTGCCACCGGCGCTACGGCCGCCACCGCCGGTGAACTGGTACCCCTGCTGAGCAAGGTCAAGGCCGCCTGGTCCCTGGACAGCCTGTTGGCTGACGTCTTCGTGGCCGACAGCCTGGGCCAGGCCCTGGCCCTGCGCGGCCAGCTGCAGGCGCGCCAGTCCATCGTGACGCCCGAAGGTATCTGGCTTTCCGCCGGCTGGCTGCGGGTGGCCCGCGACGAGGACCAGCAGGCCGGTGTGCTGGCCCGCGAGAAGGAGATCGCGGGCAACCGCGCGGCCCTGGCCGAGGCCGAGGAGGCGATCGAGCAGTTCCAGGAGGCCCTGGACCAGGCCCGCGAGGCATTGCAGGACAGCGAGCGGCGCCGCGATGAGCTGCAGGTGGAGGTCAACCAGGCCCACCGCGCCCATAGCGAACTGCGTGCCCAGCTCGGTGCGCGCCGCTCCCGGCTCGACCAGGTACAGGACCGCATCAAGACCCTGGCCGGGGAAATCGCCGAACTGGACGCGCAACAGGAGCGCGACACCGGAGAACATGCCCAGGCCCGTTCGCGCCTGCACGAGGCCCTGTCGGCCATGGAGACCCTGGCCAGCGAGCGCGAGGAACGCGCCGCCCGGCGCGAGGAACTGCGCCGCACCCTGGACGATACCCGGGCCCGTGCCCAGGCGGACCGCTATGGTGCCCAGGGCATCGGTCACAAGCTGCAGTCGCAGCGCACCGTGCGCGACAACACCACCCACAACCTGGAACGCATGCGCAGCCAGGAAACCCATCTCCAGCAGCGCCGTGAAGAGCTGCGCGCGGCCCTGGAAAGCAGTGCCGAACCCCTGCGCGAGATGGAGGAGGAGCTCACCCAGTCTCTGTCGCGCCGCCGCGCGGTGGAGGCGGAGCTGGCCGAGGCACGCCGCCGGGTGGAGGCCATCGAACACGACCTGCGCATCCAGGAACAGGATCGCGGCACCAAGGAGCGCGCCAGCCAGGAGTTGCGCGAGGCCCTGAGCCAGGCGCGCATCGCCTCCCAGGAGATCCGCGTACGCAGCCAGACCCTGCTGGAACAGCTGCAGGAAACCGGTTTT
>DATHUT010000235.1:0-6540 GCA_035462005.1 Gammaproteobacteria bacterium
GTCCGACCCGGACCCTTGCGGGCACCACCGCTCTGTGCGATTGCCCGCCGCCGTTCCTGAGCGGCCGCACGGCCTCGGGCCGCGGCGTTTCCAGTCTGTTCAGGCATGGTGACTCCTCGTCCTCACATTTCTCCGCCACGCTTACCGCGCGGCCCCGGATCAGGCGCGATACACTACGAACGCGGTGCCCTGGCTCTGGGCGTAGTTGTCGTAGCCGATCAGTCGAACGTGGTGACCCGGATGCTCGCGCCGGCAACTCTCGAGCTCGGCAAGCACCACATCCACGTTCTGCTCACCGAACATGGGCAGCTTCCACATGTACCAGTAGTGGTTGAAGGAACGCTCCGGCTCCACATGCTCGACCGCGGGGTTCCACCCCTGGGCAATTACATAACGGACCTGCTCGCGGATTTCCTCGGCGGTTAACTGCGGCAGATAGGAGAAGGTTTCAAACTTGATAGCCTGTTTGTAATCCTGAACTTCAGCCATGTCTCATGTCCTTTCGTCTGGTTGAGGATGGGAACCGCACTCAGCGGTTCTGCACATCCAGTTTGTCAACGGTGTCGAACTCGAACTTGATCTCTTTCCACGTTTCCATGGCGATCTTGAGTTCCGGGCTGGACTTGGCGGCATTGGTGAGAATCTCCTTGCCTTCCCGCTCCAGGTCACGGCCACGGTTGCGGGCCTCGACGCACGCTTCCAAAGCAACACGGTTGGCGGCCGCACCGGCGGCGTTACCCCATGGGTGACCAAGGGTGCCACCACCGAACTGCAGCACGGAATCGTCACCAAAGATGGTGACCAGCGCGGGCATGTGCCATACGTGGATACCACCGGAGGCCACCGCGAACACACCGGGCATGGAGCCCCAGTCCTGGTCGAAGAAAATGCCGCGGCTGCGGTCTTCCGGGATGTAGGACTCGCGCAACAGGTCGATCCAGCCCAGGGTCGCGGCGCGGTCGCCCTCGAGCTTGCCCACCACGGTGCCGGTATGCAGGTGGTCGCCACCGGACAGGCGCAGGGCCTTGGCCAGCACGCGGAAGTGGATCCCGTGCTTGGGATGGCGATCGAGCACGGCATGCATGGCACGATGGATGTGCAGCAGTACGCCGTTCTTCCGGCACCAGCGGGCCAGGCCGGTATTGGCGGTAAAGCCACCCGTCAGGAAGTCATGCATGATGATCGGCATGTTGAGTTCCTTGGCATACTCAGCACGCTCATACATCTCTTCCGGTGACGGTGCGGTGCAATTCAGGTAATGCCCCTTGCGCTCGCCGGTCTGGGCCTCGGCGTTGTGGATGGCGTCGGCCACGAACAGGAATCGGTCGCGCCAGCGCATGAAGGGCTGGGAATTGACGTTTTCGTCGTCCTTGGTGAAATCCAGGCCGCCGCGCAGACATTCGTAGACGGCCCGACCATAGTTCTTGGCGGACAGCCCCAGCTTGGGCTTGATGGTGCAGCCCAGCAGCGGGCGTCCATACTTGTTCATCCGGTCACGCTCGACCTGGATGCCATGGGGAGGCCCGTTGCATGTCTTCACGTAGTGGAGCGGGAAGCGCACGTCCTCCAGGCGCAGGTGTCGAACGGCCTTGAAGCCGAACACGTTGCCCACCAGGGAGGTGAACACGTTCACGACCGAGCCTTCCTCGAACAGGTCGATCGGGTAGGCGATGAAGGTGTAGAATGACTCATCATCGCCGGGTACGTCCTCGATGTGGTAGGCGCGCCCCTTGTAGTAATCCATATCGGTCAGCAGGTCGGTCCAGACCGTGGTCCAGGTGCCGGTGGAGGACTCGGCGGCCACCGCGGCAGCGGCTTCTTCGCGGTCCACGCCCGGCTGCGGGGTAATCTTGAAGCAGGCGAGGATATCGGAATCCAGCGGCACATAGTCCGGCGCCCAGTAGGTTTGCCGGTATTCCTTCACACCGGCTTCGTATTTCTTGACTGCCATAACGTTCTCCTTGCAGAAGTCTCTGTGAGGAATCCTTCTGGCCCATGTATGGCGCCAGACGCCTGCGAATATAGGCAGGTGGCAACTTGAACAAAAGTAAATAGTTTATATAGAATCCATTTACTTTTATTAATACTGCGAGGGACGCCCGATGAAACTGCGCCACGTAACCCTGCACCAGCTGCGCATTTTCCATACCCTGGGCAAGGAGATGAGCTTCACTCGCGCGGCGGCGGCACTACATCTTTCCCAGCCGGCCGTCTCCATCCAGGTCAAGCGCCTGGAAGAAAGCATGGGCTTGCCGCTGCTCGAACATATCGGCAAGCGCCTCTACCTCACCGATGCAGGCCGCGAGCTGTTCGAGGCCAGCAAGGACGTGCTCGATCGCCTGCGCGTGTTGAACGAAGACATGACCGGCATGGAGGAAGGTGTGCGGGGACCGTTGCACCTGGCGGCCATCACCACTTCAAAATATTTCATGCCGCATTTGCTGGGCGAGTTCCTGCGCCATCATCCGGATGTGGAACCCAGGCTCACGGTAACCAACCAGACCCGGGTACTTGAAAGGCTGGAAAAGAACCTCGACGACCTGGTCATCATGGGTACGCTGCCCGACGGGATGGACCTCGAGGCCGAGTACTTTCTCGACAACCCGCTGGTGGTCGTTGCTCCCCCCGACCACCCCCTCGTTGGCAAGAAGGCCATTCCGCTGGCACGCCTGGTTGAGGAACGTTTCATCAGCCGGGAACCCGGCTCGGGAACGCGCATGGCGCGCATCCGCCTGTTCGCCGATCATGGCCTGACGCTCACTCCCTACATGGAGCTCGGCAGCAGCGAGGCCATCAAGCAGGCAGTCATGGCGGGCCTGGGGATCTCGGTACTATCCCTGCACAACCTGCGGCTGGAACTGGAGGCGGGCCTCATCGCCACGCTGGATGTGGAACACTTCCCGTTGATGCGACACTGGTATGCCGTGCATCTCAAGGGCAAGAAACTGTCGAACACCAGCCGGCGTTTCCTGGATTTCCTGCTGCAGGACGGGGCCCGGCTCTGGAGCGGGAACCTCTCCCATGTGCTCCAGAAGGTCACCGCATCGAAACCCAAGACCACCAGGAAAGCGAGTGCCAAAAAGGCCGCCGGAGCGCCCGCCCGCAAGCGAAAAACCACCCCCTGAATGGGCATAAACCACATATCCATGGTATGATTTTCCGCTTGCGGCGAGGGTACGCACTTTCGAAAAAAGTGCTTATGATCGCGCAACCCGCCATAAAGAAACTGGTATAGCACCCCAGGGGCAACGCAGACGACAGCGGGGCGGTGATCCAGGTACCTAACAGGAGCCATACATGTATTCCTCCAGTGCCAACATGCAGGGCACACTCGACGACTTCCATGTCGAGGGCATGATGATGCGCTACAGCATGTTCGTGCCCAAGCTCTACAATTACTGCAAATCCCTGGATTTCGAGGCCGGCATGATTATGCCTTCACGTGCCTTCTGCTCCGATGAAAACCAGGGTTTCCCGATCATCCTGATCACCAAGCACTTTGGCGCCTTCCCCTTCAACCACGGGCAGGTTGGCGGTGTGGTCGCCACCGACCGGCACGGCCCTCATGCCAACCATGGCAAGCACCTGGTCATCATTCAGGCCAGCCACGTGGGCTTCGATCCTGTCACCCGCACCTTCGGCACCTATCGGCGCCTGCAGTGCGAGAACCATGCCATGTCGAGGAGTTGCGGCAAGATCGGTGACGTGCTGAGCTGGTACCAGGAGGAATACAGCTTTGCCCAGGAAAACATCCTGCTGGAACGCTGTGATGACGAGCCGCTGCTGATCATCGACAATCAATTGACCCATGCAGGACGTGAAGAAGGACTGCTGTTGAACCTGGATCGACTGGTACAGTGCGGGCCGAATTGCCAACCCATCGCCGTGCGTTCCTTCAGTACCGCGAAGGCCTTCCGGCCGGCACCTGAATTCCTGGAACGCCTGGGTAGCCAGGCCTGGCCCATCACCGGCCGCGAGCCCCTGGGCGCACAGCTGACCCCTGAGCTATTCCGCTTTCAACGCGAAATCGCCGATGACGTGGAAGGAAAGGAACACCTGGAGCGCAACCTGATCCAGCCCATGCCCTGGATCGTCACCTCCCCCTCGCCGCTGCTCACGGCCGCACAGGTCAATACGCAGGTGGAATTCGACCGCGCCTTCCGCAGCATCGTCAAGGAGCACAGCTACCGGGGCAAGAACCTGGTCTACGTCGCCGGGCTCAATATCGACATCTCGCCCGAACCCGGCCAGTTGTTCCCGCTCACCAAGTTCGTGCCCTGGGCCGCTTACGTGCAACGCCAGGATGGCCGGCACTTCACGCTGGAACAGGAAGAACTGATGATCCGGCTGCAGGAGCAGAGCAGCGAAAATCCCGACCAGATCGACCTGGAACAGGCCATCCACCGCATGGAAGAGGCCCAAGAACTCCGCATCTCCGTGTAAATGGGACCTATCCGTAGGAGCGGGCTCTGCCCGCGAACGGCCCGCGGTTACTGGTTCGCGGGCAGAGCCCGCTCCTACGGATGTATCTATTCCCTTTCAGGGCCTTCAGACAGGCGCACACCAGAAGGGTGGAAGTCGTCCCGTCCTTGACCCGCATCAAGCCGTCCACCACCGCGCTGTGCCATAGTCGGCCACTTCCGACGCACCACCTGCACGGCGAACCAGATGCCCCTGAGCGATGTCGTCCATACCTATGGGCAGGATCTATTGAAACGCTACGGCGAGCGGGTCCACAAACTCTCCCTGCATGCCGGCTTCACCTGTCCCAACCGTGACGGGAGCAAGGGCATTGGCGGTTGCACCTTTTGTAACAACAGTTCCTTCAGCCCCAATGCGCGGCGCGAGCCCGACATCACCGAGCAGATCGCGCGCGGCCGGGCGGTGATCCGCCGTCGTACCGGCGCACGGCGCTTCATCGCCTACTTCCAGGCCTACACCAACACCTATGCCGAGATCGAGCGGTTGCGGGCGCAATACGAGCAGGCGCTGGCGGAACCCGATGTCATCGGCCTGTCGGTAGGAACCCGACCCGACTGTGTGCCCGAGGCCGTGCTGGACCTGCTGTGCGAGTATCAACAGCGTGGCTATGAGGTGTGGCTGGAACTGGGCCTGCAATCAGCCTTCGATGACACCCTGAGGCGGGTCAACCGTGGCCACGGCTTTGCCGAGTACCGTGCCACCCTGCTGGCGACGCGGGCGCGTGGCATCCCGGTTTGCACCCACCTGATCGTCGGCCTGCCGGGCGAGGGGCTGGACCACGCCCTGCACACCCTGGAACGGGTGCTGGAACTGGGCGTGGACGGGCTCAAGCTGCATCCCTTGCACGTGGTGAAGGGCACGCAGCTGGCCAATGAATGGCGCCGCGGCGAATACCAGCCACTGGAACAGGAGGACTATATCCACATCGCCAGCGAACTCATCCGCCGCACGCCCGCCGAGGTGGTATTCCACCGGGTGACCGCCACCGCGCCCAGGGAACTGTTGCTGGCCCCGGACTGGTGCCACAAGAAATGGTCGGTGTTGAACGGGATTGAAGACCGGTTGAAACATTGATGAATGCCACCACACCGCACATCGAACTCGTCTGCCCCGCCGGCAACCTCCCCTCCCTCAAGCAGGCCGTGGACGCCGGCGCCGACGCGGTCTATATCGGTTTTCGTGACGCCACCAACGCGCGCCATTTCGCCGGCCTCAATTTCGATGCCGACACCATGGCGCAGGGCATCGACTATGCGCGTCGGCGCGGCCGCAAGGTCTTTCTCGCCCTCAATACCTACCCGCAGCCAGCCGGCTGGCCGCAGTGGCAGCGAGCAGTGGACCGCGCCGCCGCCTTGCAGGTGGATGCGCTGATCGTGGCCGATATGGGCGTGCTCGACTACGCCTCCGAACGCTGGCCGGAGCTGCGCCTGCATCTGTCGGTGCAGGCCTCGGCTACCAACGCCGCCGCCATCGCCTTCTACCACGAGCAGTTCAACATCCAGCGCGTGGTGATCCCGCGCGTGCTGTCCCTGCGCCAGGTGGCGCGCCTGGTGGAAAACAGTCCGGTGGCCATCGAGGTATTCGGCTTCGGCAGCCTGTGCGTCATGGTGGAGGGCCGCTGCCTGCTGTCTTCCTATGCCACCGGCGATTCCCCCAACACCTATGGCGCCTGTTCCCCGGCCAAAGACGTGGAGTGGCGCGAGATCAACGGTCACCTGGAAACCCGCCTCGGCGGCGTCCTCATCGACCGCCACGGTCCCGGCGAGCAGGCCGGTTACCCCACCCTGTGCAAGGGCCGCTTCCAGGCCGGCGGCCATACCTATTATGCCCTGGAGGAACCCACCAGCCTCAATACCCTGGGATTGCTGCCGCAGCTGCTGGCGGCCGGGGTGCGCGCCATCAAGCTGGAAGGACGTCAGCGCAGCCCGGCCTACATCGGTCGTGTCACCCGGGTGTGGCGTGCCGCCCTCGATGCCCTGCATCGCGACCCGGAGCAGTTCCGGCCCGATGACCAATGGTTGACGGAACTCGGCCGCGTTTCCGAGGGTGCACAGACCA
>DATHUT010000236.1:0-7010 GCA_035462005.1 Gammaproteobacteria bacterium
CCCAGGGCGGTCTGCTGGGGTGGAGTGACGCCCTGTTTCAGTGCGGCGCGAATGGCGGCGAACTCGGCGCGTGAGATGCGCCCCGTCTCCAGGCCAGCCCGCGCATGGGTCAGGTTGGGATAATCGAGGCCGAAAAAGCGGTGAAAGGAGGTCCGTTCCGCAATGTGGGTGATGCGAAATTCGCCCAGCGGGGTCTTGCCGTCCAGGGTACGCTTGGCCTCGGTGGTACCAAAACGGCCGATGGCGATACCCGGAAAGACCTGGATCACCTCATCTCCCCGATGGATGCTGAGAGTCTGGGTTCGCGTGTCCACCAGTAACCACGGGTCTGGACTGGCGGTATCCGCCTGAGCCCAGGCGAGGCCGCACAGCAAAAGGCCGACGAGGGCGGGTAACCCCTTCGCCGGCCAATGATTCCATTTCATGCTCTATACCACTCCAGGGTTCCCACGCCTTGGAAGTGTTCCACAGCCGTTATCGTATTACTAGCGTTCCCCGAAGGGCCACCACCACCGGCGCTGGCGCGGCTCTTCGTCACTGCCGCTTTCATCCTGGTGGATGCGGTCGCGTACACGATCCTGATCACCGCTGCCATTGTTGCCCTGCCCTTGGCCTTGCCCCTTGCCCTTGGCCTTGGCTGCATCACGGTCAGCATCCGGATCCCGGTAGCGCTCACGGTCGCGGTCCTGATCGCCGCTGCCATTGCCCTTCTGGTATTCCTTCTGCATCTCCTTGCGGACCTCGTTGCGCTCCTGTACCTGTTCGGCACGTTCGAGTCCCGGCGCATCGTTGTCTGCGCGCCCCTGGCCACCGCCCATGCCGCTACCGGGGGGTGCCGCCAGGGCGGCGGTAGAGGCCAGGGTGGCAGCCACTAGGGTTGTCATCAGGGTTGTGCGTTTGGTGTTCATGGTATTTGCCTTCCTATGGTCATGGTGGTTGGGTTGAGTATAGCTTCCGACCGGGAGCTGAATTGGAGCTGAATCGATCCAGGCGCCGGGAAACGGGCCGCGCCCGCCCCGGCGCGGGACGACTGATCTTGCCAAACGCGGGGTGTCTCCTTATAATTCGCGCTCGGTCAGCTCGGGGTTTCGGAGTTGTTTGGCCCTTCTGTAAAGCCCCGTTCCCGGGGTTTTTTCGTTTCCCGGGATCGTCCTGGAAAGGACTGGTTGAGCTAACCATCGGTTTGATTTGGAGATTTTCGGTTTCGCTGGTATACTGGCCGGCGTTCTCCGGGAATTGAGCGGTTAACGAAGTGGGCCTAGGGCCCATTTTTTGTTTGCGGTATCAGTATGTCCCAGCAACCAGCGCAATTGCGAGAGCTGATCGAGCCGGCGGTGGCCGGTCTGGGTTACGAGCTGGTGGGTGTGGAATATCGCGGCGGGTCCACCAATGGACTGTTGCGCATCTATATCGATCACGAAGACGGCATCACGCTGGAAGATTGCCAGGCGGTGAGCCACCAGGTCAGCGGTTTGCTGGATGTGGAGGACCCCATCCAGGGCCATTATGCCCTGGAGGTGTCCTCGCCCGGACTGGACCGACCCTTGTTCAGGGCACAGGACTATGCGCGTTTCGCCGGTCACCGCGTCAAGGTGCGTATGCACGGCCTGGTGCAGGGCCGGCGCAATTTTACCGGGCTGCTGCTGGGCCTGGAAGGCGACAACGCCATCGTGGAAGTGGATGGCGAAGAATTTGAGTTACCGCTGGATCAGGTCGACCAGGCACGTTTGATACCCGAATACTGAGCATCCGGCTCGGAGGAAGTGGCAATGAACAAAGAGATCTTGTTGGTGGTGGACGCGGTTTCCAACGAGAAGGGCGTCGATAAGAATATTATCTTCGAGGCGATCGAGGCCGCCCTGGCATCGGCAACCAAGAAGCGTGCGCTTGCCGAAATCGACGCGCGGGTGAACATCGATCGCAAGACCGGAGACTACGAGACCTTCCGGCGCTGGGAAGTGATTCCTGACGTGGATGAGGAGGGCAACCCCTTTCCCATGGAGTTTCCAGCGCGGCAGACCACGCTGGCGGCCGCCCGCGAGGAAAACCCCGATATCCAGGTCGGCGACTTTGTAGAGGAACAGATCGAATCTGTGGAGTTCGGCCGTATCGGTGCCCAGACCGCCAAGCAGGTCATCGTGCAGAAGGTGCGCGAGGCTGAGCGTGCCCAGGTCGTGGATGCCTTCCAGGATCGTATCGGTGAGCTGGTGACCGGTATCGTCAAGCGCGTAGAGCGCGGCAACGTGTATCTCGATCTCGGCGGTAACTCCGAGGCGGTGATCTATCGCGAAGACATGATTCCCCGTGAGTCCGTGCGTGCCGGTGACCGTCTGCGTGGCTACCTGCGCGAGGTGCGTTCCGAGCCCCGTGGTCCCCAGCTGTTCATCAGTCGCGTGGCGCCGCAATTCCTCATCGAGCTGTTCAAGCTGGAAGTGCCGGAAGTGGGCCAGGGCCTGATCGAGATCCTGGGCGCTGCCCGCGACCCGGGCATGCGCGCCAAGATCGCCGTCAAGTCCAACGATCCCCGTATCGATCCCGTCGGCGCCTGTGTGGGCATGCGTGGCTCGCGGGTACAGACCGTGTCCACGGAGCTGTCCGGTGAGCGCGTGGACATCATTCTCTGGGATGACAACCCGGCCCAGTTCGTGGTCAACGCCATGTCGCCGGCCGAGGTGGTCTCCATCGTGGTGGACGAGGACTCCCACAGTATGGATGTGGCGGTGAATACCGAGCAGTTGTCCCAGGCCATCGGCCGTGGCGGTCAGAACGTTCGCCTCGCCAGTGAGCTGACCGGCTGGACCCTGAATGTGATGGACGAGGCGCAGGCCGAGGAGAAGAGCGAGGCCGAGGCGCAGTCGTTGCAGAAACTGTTCATGGAGCAGCTGGACGTGGACGAGGAAATTGCCGTCATCCTGGTGCAGGAAGGGTTCTCCAGCGTGGAAGAGGTGGCCTATGTGCCTACCCAGGAATTGCTGGAAGTCGAGGAATTCGACGAGGGCATGGTGGAAGAACTGCGCGGCCGGGCACGGGACGTGCTGATTACCCGCGCCATCGTCAGCGAGGAACAGCTGGGTAATGCGCAGCCGGCCCAGGACCTGCTGGAAATGGAAGGCATGGATCGTGAGCTGGCCTTTGTCCTGGCCGGGCGCGGCGTGGTCACCATGGAAGACCTTGCCGAGCAGTCCGTGGATGAATTGATGGAAATCGAGGGCATGGATGAAGAACGTGCAGGCAGTCTGATCATGACAGCACGTGCCCCGTGGTTTGCCGAAGAAGAGCAAGCCTGAACACTCCCGAAGGTAGACACAGTATGTCGGATGTAACAGTCAAACAGTTTGCGGATGTGGTGGGACTTCCCGTCGAGCGACTCCTGTCGCAACTGGGCGATGCCGGTCTGTCCATTACCAAGGCCGACGACATCATCAACGACCAGGAAAAGATGCAGCTGCTGACTTTTCTGCGCAAGAGTCACGGCAAGCAGGAAGCCCTGTCGGCATCCGAGCCCAAGAAGATCACCCTCAAGCGCAAGACCCATACGGAGCTGCGCAGCAGTTCGCCACGTGGTGGCAGCAAGACCGTGGCGGTCGAGGTGCGCAAGAAGCGCACCTATGTGAAGCGCACCGAGCTGGTGGCCGAGGAGAAGGAACGCCTGGAACAGGAAGCCCAGGAACGTGCCGCTCGCCTGGCGGAAGAGGAGGCCACGCTAAAGGCTCAGGAAGAGGCGCGCCAGGCGGCGGAAGAAGCGAAGCGCCGCGAAGAGGAAGATGCCAAGCGCCGTACCGAGGAAGCCGAGGCGCGGCGCCAGGCCGAAGAGACCGCACGCCTGGAGGCCGAGGCGCTCGAAAGCGCTCGTGTCGCCGCTGCAGCCGAGGAGCCCGCCCCGCCGAAGGCCGCAGTCGACGCACGGCCGAAAAAGGCAGAGGCGCGCAAAGGCCGCGGAGAGCGGGATGAAGAGCGCCCCGGCCGCACCAAGTACGGTCGCGAGGAATTGCATGTCTCCGCCGACAAGAGTGGTCGTCGCAAGAAGAAGGGCAAGTCGCGCCAGACCTACGTATCCAGTGGTGGCGGCGAGCACGGCTTTGCCCGGCCTACCGCGCCCGTAGTGCGTGAGGTGAGCATCCCGGCGGCCATCACTGTTGCGGAGCTGGCCCAGAAGATGTCGGTGAAGGCCGCGGAATTGATCAAGACCCTGATGAAGATGGGTGTCATGGTTACTATCAACCAGCCCATCGACCAGGAGACCGCTACCCTGGTGGTGGAAGAACTCGGCCATGTGGCCAAGCCGATCCACGAGGATGCGTTGGAACAGAGTTTCGTGGCCGAGCGTCAGAAAGAAGTGGTCGGGGAAAAGGTATCGCGTCCGCCGGTGGTCACCATCATGGGTCATGTCGACCATGGCAAGACCTCGCTGCTGGACTATATCCGCCGCACCAAGGTGGCGGCCGGCGAAGCCGGTGGCATTACCCAGCACATCGGTGCCTATCATGTGGAAACCGATAAGGGCGTGGTGTCCTTCCTGGATACCCCCGGTCATGCGGCCTTTACCGCCATGCGTGCCCGTGGCGCCAAGGTGACGGACATCGTCATCCTGGTGGTGGCGGCCGATGACGGCGTCAAGCCGCAGACCGTGGAAGCCGTGCAGCATGCCAAGGCGGCCGGCGTACCCATGGTGGTTGCGGTCAACAAGATGGACAAACCGGAGGCCGATCCCGACCGCGTCAAGAACGAGTTGTCCCAGTATGAAGTCATTCCGGAAGACTGGGGCGGTGACACTATGTTCATGCCCGTGTCCGCCTTGACCGGCGACGGCGTGGATGCGCTGCTCGACGCCATCCTGCTGCAGGCCGAGGTACTGGAACTGACAGCCGTGGAAGACTGCCCGGCGCAGGGCGTCATTATCGAGTCCAGCCTCGACAAGGGTCGCGGACCGGTAGCCACGGTGCTCGTGCAGAACGGCATTCTGCGCAAGGGCGACATCATCCTGTCCGGCGAAGAATACGGACGCGTGCGCGCCATGTTCGACGAGAGCGGCGCGGCGATCGAGTCCGCCGGCCCCTCCATGCCTGCCGTGGTGCTGGGCCTTTCCGGCACGCCCAATGCCGGTGATGACGTGATGGTGGTACCCGACGAGCGCAAGGCCCGCGAACTGGCGGCCTTCCGCCAGGAGAAGTCCCGCGACCAGAAGCTGGCCAAGCAACAACAGGCCAAGCTGGACGACATGTTCTCGCAAATGGGTGCCGGCAAGATCGAAAACCTCAATATCGTGCTCAAGGCCGATGTGCAGGGCAGTGTGGAGGCCCTGCGCGATGCCCTGACCAAGATCATTACCGACGAAGTGAAGGTGAAGATCGTTTCCAGCGGCGTGGGCGGTATCAATGAATCCGACGTGAACCTGGCAGTAGCATCCAACGCCATCCTGATCGGCTTCAACGTGCGTGCCGACGCCTCCTCGCGTCGTCTCATCGAGGAGCACGAAGTGGATCTGCACTACTACAGTGTGATTTACGATGCCATCGACGAGGTGAAACGCGCCGTCAGCGGTATGCTCGCGCCCGAGGTGCGGGAAACCATCATCGGCCTGGCCGAAGTACGCGATGTGTTCACCTCGCCCAAGTTCGGCTCCATTGCCGGCAGTATCGTGCTGGACGGTGTGGTGAAGCGCAACGCGCCCATCCGCGTGCTGCGTGACAACGTGGTCATCTACCAGGGCGAGCTGGAATCCCTGCGTCGCTTCAAGGACGACGTCAACGAGGTTCGTTCCGGTACCGAGTGCGGTATCGGTGTGAAGAACTACAATGACGTGAAACCCGGTGACCAGATCGAAGTCTTCGAGCGGGTGGAAGTCGCGCGCACCGTCGAATAGGCGCGGCTGCAGACGATGCCACGGGAATTCTCCAGGTCTCTACGGGTCGCCGAGCAACTCCAGCGCGAGCTGGCGGTGCTGATTCGTGATGAGGTCAAGGATCCGCGCCTGGGGATGGTGAGCATCTCCGGCGTGGAGGTGTCCCGCGACATGGCCCACGCCAAGATATTCGTTTCCGTCCTCGGCGAAGGACAGGTCGCCAAGGAATCCCTGGAGGTGCTGACCCGCGCTGCCAGCTTCCTGCGCCGCGAGCTGGGTCGGCGCATGTTGCTGCGTTCCGTGCCCCAACTACGCTTTATTCACGACCGTTCCCTGGAAGAGGGGGCGCGCATGAGCGCCCTGATCGATGAAGCCCTCGGTACCAGGAAACCGGACCCCCAGGATTCCTGAACGTTTTTAGCAAGGTGGTAGGAATGGCACGTCGCCGCACACACGGTCGCCCGGTCAACGGGATTTTGTTGCTGGACAAACCCATGGGGGCGACTTCCAATGCCGCCCTGCAGCAGGTCAAGCGGCTGTTCCAGGCGCAAAAGGCCGGCCATACGGGCAGCCTGGACCCGCTGGCCACCGGGGTACTGCCCATCTGCCTGGGGGAGGCCACCAAGGCCTCGGCCTTCCTGCTCGATGCCGACAAACATTACCGGGTGGTCTGCAAGCTGGGCGAAACCACCAGCACCCAGGATGCCGAGGGCGAGGTGCTGGAAACCCGGCCGGTGGGCGACTACGACCTGGCCGAGCTGGAGACCGTGCTGGACCGTTTTCGCGGCCCCCAGGAACAGGTGCCGCCCATGTTCTCCGCCGTGAAGCACGAGGGACAGCGGCTCTACAAGCTGGCGCGCCAGGGCATCGAGGTGGAACGCAAGGCCCGTTCCATTGTGATTCATGAACTTAGCCTGCTCAGTTGGGAATCTCCCAACCTGGAGATCGAGGTGCATTGCTCCAAGGGCACCTACGTGCGCACCCTGGCCGAGGATATCGGCGAGGTCCTGGGTTGTGGCGCCCATGTCACGGCCTTGCGGCGTACCGGGGTCGGGCCCTACGGCGGCGATGATCTGGTCACCCTGGAGCAACTGGAGGCCCTGGCCGGGGAGGGCTATGCCCGCCTGGATGCCCTGCTGCGGCCTATGGAATCGGCCCTGGCCCAGTG
>DATHUT010000237.1:0-3800 GCA_035462005.1 Gammaproteobacteria bacterium
GAGGCTGCCTTCTGCACGGCGGCGGGCCACCTGGAGTCCGCGGGTTATCAGGAACGCCCCCGCTTCCAGGCGGAACCGGTCAGCAACGAACGGGGGCGAGCACCCGATGCCTGGGAACTGGAGCCGGTGCCCATGAATCACAGCAGCCCACTCCAGTCACCCCAGCGGCACCGGGTGGCGATCCCCACCGGCATGGAAGAAGAAATGGCGGAACCCGCCTTTCAGTCCCACGACTGGCACATGATCAACGTAAGCGCCGGGGGCTATTGCCTGCTCTGGGACCGGATGGAAAACTCCCGCGCCCAGGTGGGCGAACTGGTGGGGGTACGGGAGTTGGACGACCCGGACAGCTTCCACTGGCGCCTGGGCGTGGTGCGCTGGATGAAGACCAATACCGGCCTGGAACTCGGGGTGCAGATGCTGTCGCCGGGCGCCGTGGCCGTGGGCGCACGCCCCTACCCGGCCATCTCCCAGGATCCACACTTCAGCCGCGCCCTGCTGCTACCGGAAATCCGCGCCTTGCAACAACCGGCCACATTGCTGCTGACCGCGCCCCCCTTTCGCGTGGGTGGCAGCGCCATCATCAACAGTCATGGCCGGGAGGTGAAGGTGAAGCTGCACAAGATGGTGGAGAACACCGGCAGCTTCGCCCAGTTCCAGTTCATCACTCTGGAAGAAAGCGAACGCGCAGCCAGGAATCCCTTCCAGGAAGAGCAGGAAACCGTCTCGGCCTCGGACCTCGACGAGGTCTGGGAGCTGCTCTAGAACACTTTAATAGAGCTTGCTGAAGGCAGCGGGATATTCCACCTCGCCACCCTTGGCCAGCACCCCGGGCTTCAGCTCCATGGCCGACAGGGCATCCTCCGGGATATTCAGGTTGCAGCCGATCTTCCACTCGCTGGCCGGACTAAAACCGCAGCGACGGTAGTATTCCGGTGGCCCCGCCACCACAATGGCACGGTAACCCAGGGGGCGGGCGCGGGCGATGGCCGCATTGATGAGCTCGGAACCGATGCCGCGATGCGACTGCGACGGCACCACCGACATGGGTCCCAGGGCGAGGATCTCCACGCTGCCGCCGGTCTGCCGCAGCGGCACCCGGGACAACAGCACATGCCCGACGATGCGCCCGTTCAGCTCGGCCACCAGCGACAGGTCCGGCACGAACCCGGGGGAACCGCGCAGCTCACCCACCAGCTGGGCCTCTGCCTCACCTTCGAAGGCACTGAGGTTGACCACATCGATGGCACGCACATCTTCGGGGGTCTCGGCCCTGACGATTATCTCTTGCATTTTGGTCTCCGTGGCAACCCGTGCCCTGCGTGGACATATTTGGCCGGCTTCACAACCGTCGCATACTCGCGTGCATCCATGCTAGCAGGAATGTCCTTACTGGAAAACAGGGGGGAAATCCGTTACAAGATCCCCTGGCTTGCGGCACAGTACCACTCAAGGCCACGGGAACACAGCCGACACCATCACTGGCGCAAAATCCGAAACAAACCCGCAGGCATCCGGGACATAGGCAAACCCCACGCCTGTGGTACCGGTCATGGCAGTATTCAAGAGGTAAAGGGTGGACAAGGAAAAGACACTACGTTTAATCATCGCCGAGGAGTCCCGCAACGATGCGGAGGCCCTGGCCAACATCCTGCGCAACGCGGGTTATGCCGTGCGGCATGTCCCGGTCTGTGACCAGGAGGAACTGGAGGCCGCCCTTACTGCCCAGGCGCCGGATCTGATCCTATGTGCGCTGGAGCTCGAAACCCTGCCTCTGGACGATGTCTTCACCCAACTTGCCCAGCTACGGCTGGAGATTCCGGTGATCGCCGTCGGCGCAACTGCCACCGAGGCCGAGATCACCGAGGTCCTGCGTCAGGGCGCTGCGGATCTCGCCACCTACGATCAGCCGGAACGCCTACAACTGATCATCGCCCGGGAATTGAAGAACCAGCAGCTCTGCGCCAATGCCCGCCGTTTCGAATCCTCCTTCCGGGAAAGCGAGAAGCGCGCCCGCAGCCTGATGGAAAGCTCTCGGGACGCCATCACCTACATCCACGAGGGCATGCACATCTACGCCAACCGCTCCTACCTGGAGATGTTCGGCTTTGACGAACTCGACGAGATCGAAGGTACGCCGATCCTGGACATGGTGTCCCAGGAGGACCACGCCATGTTCAAGGATTTCCTGCGCAACTATGGCAAGGAAGAACAGGTACAGGAAGAGCTCGATCTTCGCGGTCTGTTGCCCGACGGCACCACCTTCAAGGCCTGCATGGAGTTTTCCAGCGCCACCATCGAGGGTGAGCCCTGTACCCAGATCATCATCCGTAACCAGTCCAACAGCCAGGAACTGGAACAGAAACTGAAATACCTCAGCAAGCAGGACATCCTCACCGGCCTGTACAATCGCCAGTATTTCATGGAGGAAATGGAACTTGCCGTCACCAATGCCCGGGCCGGCTCCGACAACAGCGGCCTGTTCTACCTGCTGCTGGACAACTTCCGTGACATCAAGGAAAACGTGGGCATCGGCAAGGCGGACCTGGTCTTGCGGGAAATCGCCGACCTGCTGCGGGAACAGTGTAAAGCGGAGGATGTACTGGCCCGCTTCGGTGATCATTCCTTCACCTTGATCCGCAAGAACATCGGTGGCGATGAAGCGATCGCATTCGCCGAGCAACTACGAAAGGCGATCGAGGAAAATATCGCCGAAGTGGAAGACCAGTCGGTCACCACCAGCTGCAGTATCGGCCTGAGTCTGGTCACCGAAAGCGCGCCCACGGCTCAGCAACTGCTGGCCCAGGCCGACCTCGCCTGCGAACTGGCCCGTTCCGCAGGCGGCAATCGCGTCCATCTGCACAACCCGGTGGCCGACGAACAGCGCGGACGGGAACGCGAACAGCAATGGAACGAGACCATCCAGCAGGCCATCGAGGACGGCACCTTCCAGCTGGTATACCAGCCCATCGTCAGCCTGACGGGAAATCACCAGGAAAAATACGAGGTGTTCGTGCGCATGCTGGGCGAGGCCGGACAGGCCATCCTGCCCGGCCAGTTCCTCGCCTCCGCGGAACAAAGCGGGCAGATCATCGCCATAGACCACTGGGTCATCCGCAGGGCCATCGAGGTACTGGCCAAGCGGCGCAAGGATGGGATCGAAACCCAGTTCTTCGTCAAACTGTCCGGCCAGACCCTGGGTGACCCGGAACTGGCCATCTGGATCAATGACCTCCTGCGCACCCACGGCCTGGCGGCCAGCAGCCTGGTATTCGAGATTGCCGAACAAACGGCCCAACAGTATCTCAAGAACGCCAAGGCTTTCATCAAGGCCATGCAGCAGATCCGCTGCCACACCGCCCTGGAACACTTCGGCAGCGGACCGAACTCCTTCCAACTATTGAAGCACCTGCCCGTGGACTATCTCAAGATCGACGGCTCCTTCATTCACAACCTGGCCTCTGAGCCCGACAACCAGGCAGTGGTGAAATCCATCGTGGAAATGGCCCAGTCCATGAACAAGCAGTGTATCGCCGAATTCGTCCAGGACGCCCACAGCCTGGCCGTGCTCTGGCAGAGCGGCGTGCACTATATTCAGGGGTATTTCCTGCAGGAACCCGACTCCTCACTCAGCTACGACTTCTCCGATGAGGTGGCCTGAGACCACTCGCGCGTCACGCGTTTTCCGCCTCGCTCAGCACGAACCGGGCGAAGGCCTGCGCCGCGGGACTCAAGCGCTTCCCCTCGCGCTGCACCAGGTACCACTGGCGCAGTAGCGGAAAGCCCTGCACGTCCAGCAC
>DATHUT010000238.1:0-7058 GCA_035462005.1 Gammaproteobacteria bacterium
CGTGCTGGGTGACCAGGTCCATCTGGCTGTCCACCAGGCGACCGCTTGTATCGCGCACCGTGCTCGGACCCATCAAGGGAAGTACCAGGTACCAGCCTTCGCCGAAACCCCATACACCTAAGGTCTGGCCGAAATCCTCACGGTGTTTGGGATGGCCCATGGAAGTGGCCACATCGAACAGCCCGACGACACCGAAGGTGGTATTGAAGAAGAAGCGGGCGCTGTCGGAAGCGGCCTGCCGGGGCTTGCCCTGCAGGGCTCCGTTTACGATGACAATAGGTTCTTCCAGGTTCTGGAAGAAATTGTGCACGCCCTTCTGCACCGGCTTTGGCGTCACCCGCTGGTAGCCTTCGGCCACGGGCTTGAGCACGAACTCGTCCACCTTGTCATTGAACTGGTAGATGGCGCGGTTGATGGGCTCCAGTGGATCCGCGATTTCCTGGTGGGGCGGGCGCTGGGCACAGCCTCCCGCCAGCAGCAGGGCCGGGACCAGGGTCAGGGTCACAACTTCCTTGCGGATCATCCTTCGTTCCTCATGCAGTCAATGTCATTTTCGACCAGCATAGTCATGCCGTGCCGGCCATCATGTTTTTTTCTATCGGCCCTGGGCGCGAAAATTTGAGGCTCCTAGCGCTTGCGCACGTGTTTCATCATCCGTTTACGCCTGTATTCCTGACGCGGTGTCAGGGTGTTGCGGCGTCCCTCATAGGGATTGCTGCCCGTCTTGAGTTCCAGCCGCACCGGCGTGCCCTGCAGGCGGAAGGCCTTGCGGAACACATTGACCAGGTAACGGTGATAGGACTGGGGCAGATGCTCGGTCTGGTTGCCGTGTATCACGATCACCGGGGGATTGCGCCCGCCCTGGTGCGCGTAACGCAGCTTGACGCGCCGTCCGCGTACCAGTGGTGGCTGGTGATCGAACACCGCCTTCTCCAACACCCGCGTCAGTTCCGGGGTGGAGATGTCGCGATAGGCCGCGTCGTACGCGCGCTGCACGGAGCCATAGAGATCGCCCACCCCGGTACCGTGCAAGGCGGAGATGAAGTGGAACTCGGCAAAATCCAGGAACGGCAGCTTAAGATCGATTTCCCGCTTCAGCCAGTCTTTCTGGCCCGATTCCATGCCGTCCCACTTGTTGACCGCCACCACCAGGGCGCGGCCCTTTTCCAACACGTGGCCCGCCAGGGTGGCATCCTGCTCGATAATGCCGCCTTCCCGGGCATCCAGCACCAGCACCACCACATTGGCCGCGTCGATGGCCTGCAGGGTTTTGATGATGCTGAACTTCTCGACGGCCTCACTGACGCGGCTGCGGCGTCGTACACCGGCGGTATCAATCAGGGTATAGCGCACGCCGTTACGCTCGAAGGGAATGAAGATGCTGTCGCGCGTGGTGCCCGGTTCATCGAAGGCGATCACCCGCTCTTCGCCGAGGATGCGATTGACCAGGGTGGACTTGCCCACATTGGGCCGGCCCACGATGGCGACCTGGATACCGGCAGCCTCATCCGCGCCCGGTGTTTCCTCCGGTGCCTCCGGTAGCGCCGCCAGCACCGTGTCCATCAGGGCGGTGACACCGCGTCCCTGGCTGGCGGAAATGGCGTGGGGCTCGCCCAACCCGAGGCGGAAGAATTCCGTGCGTGCCACATCCGGGTCCACGGCATCGGTCTTGTTGACCACCAGGTGCACCGCCTTGCCACTGCGGCGCAACCGGTCCGCCACCCGCTCGTCACTGCTGTTCAGGCCGGCGCGGCCATCCACCAACAGCAGCACCACGTCGGCCTCCTCCACCGCCTGCCACACCTGGCGGGCCATGGCGCTGTCCACGCCCTCGGGGTCGTCGGCCAGGCCGCCGGTATCCACCACCAGGTAGGGACGCGGGCCGATCTTGCCATCACCATACTGGCGGTCGCGGGTGAGCCCGGGCAGGTCCGCTACCAGCGCATCACGGGTGCGGGTCAGGCGGTTGAAGAGTGTGGACTTACCCACATTGGGGCGGCCCACCAGGGCGATTACGGGAAGCATGAGGGTCTCGATGTCATGGAGCAAACCGGCACGGACCGGGAGCCATAGGTAGCCGGATCAACGATCCGGCGATTGCACCTGCAAAACCGTGAGCAGGCCGCCCTTGCCGAGCACATACAACCGTTCGCCCACCGCTTGCAGACGGGCGATGCCCCGGCCATCCGTGCGCAGACGACCCACCAGGTCGCCGTCGATGCGCGACAGCAGATGTACATAGCCCTCGTAGTCACCCACCGCCACCAGGTCACCGAAGGGCACCGGGGCCGTCAGGTCGCGCAGACGGAGGGCGTCCTGCTTCCACAGGGCAGCGCCATCGCGACGATTCAAACCCCAGACCTGACTCTGGTCATCGGTCACGTACAGCTGGCTGAAATCCACACCCAGGCCGGCATAGGCGGACATGTCCCGGCGCCAGTCGATCTGGCCGGCGCGCATGTCCACCGCCGCCACCTGGCCCTGGTAGCTGACGGCATAGGCGGTGACGCCGTCGATGACCGGGTCGGCATCCAGATCCACCATGCGCTCCAGTTCGGAACGGCCACGGGGTTCGGCGATGGCCAGTTCCCAGGCGGTACGCCCCTGCTCCACGCCGAGCAACGCCAACCGGCCATTGGCAAAGCCCGCCAGCACGGCGCCGCCGGCCAGGGCCGGGGTGCTGCTGCCGCGCAGGGTCAGCGCCGGCATGGTCCGGTCAAAGGCCCAGCGCCGCTCGCCGCTGGCCGCGTTCAGCCCGGTCAGGGTGCCATCGGCGCTTTGCACCACCACTACGCCCCGGTCGATGCGCGGTACCGCCAGCACCTCGCTGGCAACCCGCGCACGCCAGACTTCGGCCCCGTCACGCATGTCCAGCGCCAACACCTCGGCGTCACTGGTACCCATAACCACCAGGCCTTCCCCGGCATCGACACCTGCGGAGACGGGCGCGCGGGTATTCACCTCCCAGAGCAGCTCACCGTCTTCCGTATCCAGCGCGGACACGCGCCCCTTGCGATCGGCAACATACACCTGGCCACCCACGAAGGCGGGTCTCAGGCTCACGAATTGCTTATCGTGGCCACTGCCGATGCGCCGTTCCCATACCGTCTCCATCTCCACCTGCTGTTCGATGCTGGTGAGCGGCGTCGGTGGTTCGCTGGTGTCCTTGCCACGTAAGGCGCAACCGCCCAGCAACATCAACAACATGAAATACCAGAGCCCGTGTTTCATAGTACGTCGTCCAGCTTGATGCGCAGCAACGGCCGGGTGGGGGCGTCCTCATCCAGCTGATCCAGGGCGACACGATAGGCTTCACGGGCCGCGGCCCGGTCGCCCTGGGCGAGGGCGATATCCCCGCGCAGCTCGGCATACAGGGGCGCGTACACTCCCGTGGCCGGTGCCTGAGCGAGTTGTGCCTCGGCGGCGGTGAAATCCTCCATCGCCACCAGCAGGCGCACCAGGCGCAGGCGGGCACTGTGACGAAGTGCCTCGGTCTTGCCACGCTCCAGCGCCCACTGTAATTGAGCTCGCGCCGCCTCCAGTTCGCCCTGTTCGATCTGCAGCCGGGCCATGCCCAGGGCGGCGAATGTCGCATAGGGGCTGTTACTGTGTTCACTTACCAAGGCATCGCCGGCCTGGCTGATCTGCTCGGCATCGTTGCGCTCCAGCCCGTTCATGAACTGTACGTAGAGATGGGAGGCGGCTTCCTGCTGGCGATCCTGGTAACTGAACCAGGCACGGGTGCCGAAGATCACCGCCAGGCCCAGCAACAGGCCGGTGATGACAGAGCTGCCATTTTCCTTCCACCACTTCTTGAAGGCCTCGATCTGTTCTTTTTCCGATTCGTATGCTTCCACGTGCGCAATCCCCAGTGCTGTTCAATCTTCCTGTCGGGCTAATGCCCGACCTGCAAAAATCCTGCTGTTCCACGCTGCCGCGACCTGTGGGCTGAAGCCCGACAGAAGGCCGGCTACAGCCGCAGCAGCGCCGTCAGTCGCCCGGGCAGGTCCACCTCAGCCACCATTTCCTGTTCTCCACCGCGCAACGGTTTGAGACCCACCTCGCCCGCGTCCAGCTCGCTGTCGCCGAGTACCAGCGCCAGTTGCGCGCCGCTCTTGTCCGCGCGCTTGAACTGGTTCTTGAAACTGCCGCCGCCACCGTTGAGCAGCACGCGCAGTCCGGGCAAGGTATCGCGCAACCGGTCCGCAAGAATGAGGCCATGGGCCTCGGCCCGCTCGCCGACCGTGACCAGGTAGACCTGGGGTGCGGCGGAAGGAAACACCACGCCGGACTCTTCCAGCAGCGCGATCAGGCGTTCGATGCCCATGGCGAAACCCACCGCCGGGGTGGAGCGACCGCCCAGGTATTCCACCAGGCCGTCATAACGACCACCGGCACAGACCGTGCCCTGGGCGCCCAGCCGGGTGGTCACCCATTCAAACACTGTCCGGCCATAGTAATCCAGCCCCCGCACCAGACGCGGGTTGAGTTCGTAGGCCAGGCCGGCGCCGTCCAGCAGTGTGCACAGGCGCGTGAAGTGTTGCTTCGATTCCTCATCGAGGTAATCACTCAGGCGCGGCGCCGCTTCGATCAGGGCCTGCATGTCCGGGTTCTTGCTGTCGAGGATACGCAGCGGATTGCTCTCCAGGCGCCGCAGGCTGTCCTCGTCCAGGGCCGCGCGGTGCTGTCCCAGGTAGGCCACCAGGGCCTCGCGGTAGCGCCCGCGCGCCTCCAGGGTACCCAGGGAATTGAGCTGCAGGGTCACGTCGCGCAGGCCGAGTTCGCGCCACATGCGCGCCGTCATGAGGATCAGTTCCGCGTCGATGTCGGGGCCGGCCATGCCGAATACCTCGACACCGACCTGGTGAAACTGGCGGTAGCGGCCCTTCTGCGGCCGCTCATGGCGGAACATGGGCCCCATGTACCAGAGCCGCTGCTGCTGGTTGTAGAGCAGGCCTTGTTCAATGCCGGCGCGCACGCAGCCCGCGGTGCCTTCCGGGCGCAGGGTCAGGCTGTCGCCATTGCGATCCGCGAAGGTATACATCTCTTTCTCGACGATATCGGTGACCTCGCCGATGGAACGCTGAAACAACTCGGTCTTTTCCAGGATGGGCAGACGGATCTCCTGGTACCCATAGGCATGCAGCACGGTGCGCACCCGGTCTTCCAGGTACTGCCATGCGGGGGTCTGGTCCGGCAGGATGTCGTTCATCCCGCGGATGGCCTGAATGCTGTTCGCCATAGTGTGCTTGTGTCGGTTAGGTGGGCGGGGGAAGCGCCCTACTCCAGGCGCAGGCGAGCCACCGCGCCCCGGGTATGGGCCGAGGTGTCGATCGCCTGCCCGTCATATTCCAGGTCCACGCCCGCGGCATTACCCAGCAGCAACCGGAAGGGTGGCGTTCCGGACAGGATTTCGCGGCGTCCCGGAGACATCAGGCCGTACAACAGCCGCCCGTCCCGGTCCTGGATTTCCACCCAGCTCTCTTCCCGAAAATTCAGCACCAGCTGTGCCTCCTGGGTCGTGGATCCGGATCGAGGCTCGGGATCCGGAGACGGTACCGGCACGGGTTCGGGCGCCATGGTCGCCGGCGGCTGTGGCGCGGGGGATTCCTCGGGCATGTCCGCAGGTAGTTCCGCGCCCGTGGAGTCCGGCTCTCCCGCACCGGGCAAAGGCCAGATGGGTTCCAGGGCGTCCTCGGATTCTGCCTCGTCGTTGGCCTCGGGCGGCAAGCCCGGCAGCCTCAGACCCGCCGGCTGGTCCGGTGCCGGCACCAGCTCCCCCCACTGCTCCCAGACGCGATTCAGCGCGGGATAGGCAAACAGCACCAGCGCGGCCAGCAGTGCCAGCAGGAACAGGTAACCGAACCAGCGCCCCAGGGCGGGCCCGGCCACGGGGCCGCGAAAACCATGGCGACGCTTGAGGGCGGCGGCGGGCGTGGCCTCGGCCTCGGGCAGCGCCTCGGCCACCAGCTTCTCGTCCAGTTCGACCAGGCGCGCGTAGTTACGCAGATAGCCACGCACGAATGTACGCGCCGGCAGCCGCTCCAGGTCATCGGTCTCCAGGGCCTCGATGATATGCACATCCAGGCGGAGGCGCTGCGCCACATCCTTGCGGTCCAGGCCGCGCGCCTCCCGCGCGGCCTTCAGCCGTGCCCCGATCTCCAGGCGTGCCAAGGTTTCGCTTTCCACCTCGGCGCTATGCTCTTCAGGGTTGCTCATTCAGCCATTCCAGGTAGGCCCGGGTCTGTGGCGCATCGGGAAAGTTGTTGCGCAGCGCCAGGCCATAACTGGCCACGGCGTTCTTGTCCCCCAGGGCATGCTCCACCCGGATGCCGAGCCACAAGCTCTCCGGGCCATGGCGGCTCACCTGCTGGTAGCGTTGCAGATAGGCGCGCGCACGCAGGTATTCACCCTGTTCGTGAGTCAGGCTCAGCATCTGCAGCAAGGCCTGGGGATAGAAGGGATTGCGCTCCAGCGCCAAGCGGAAATATTCCTCGGCCTTGCGCACGTCGGGGATACGCCGGGCGCAAATACCGGCATTGGTATAGGCCACTTCCGGGGTGTCATACAGGGGATCGGCCACAGCCTGCCGGAAATGGCGGTCGGCATCCTGCAAGCGCTTCTGGTGGCAGAGGAACTGGCCGAAGTTGTTGTTGGTGCGGGAATCAGCGGGCGCCAATGCCAGGGCGCGCCGGTAGTGTCGTTCCGCGGATTCGTTCTCGCCCAGGCGCTCGTACAGGATGGCAATGGCCCCGTGCGCCTTGGACAGATCGGGGTCCAGCTCAACCGCCCGGCGCAGGTTCTCCATGGCCAGCTGCAAACGCCCCTCGCGGTAATAGGCCACGCCCAACTCCAGGTTGGCCTGGGCGGCCCGCTTGGGATCGGAGGTATAGGTCGGTGTGGAGGAGCAGGCGCCCAGCAGCAGGGCCAGCATGGCGATGCCAAAAATCCAATAATGCCTCACGCCACTTGTTCTCCCTTGTGCAGGTCCATGCGCCGGATACGGCGCTGGGTACGGTCCTGGAAATCCCCGGCCAGCTGGCCACAGGCGGCGGCGA
>DATHUT010000239.1:0-5966 GCA_035462005.1 Gammaproteobacteria bacterium
CCTCAGTCCGATTACCCGGGGCATACAATGAACAAAACACACGGAGCCTGATTTGGCTGAATCCAAGGTTCTTGGGGACCGCCCCCACAACAGCACCCTGCGCCTGGCCCTGATCGTAATCCTGCTGGTGCTGGTGAGCGCCACCAGTATGCTGGTGGTGGTCTACCAGTCGGGCCTGGCGGTGGCACGCGAGGCACTGGCACAGCAACAGCAGGCCAATGCCCGCCTGCTCCACAACCAGAAGGCGTTTTACCAGGACATGGTGGACCAGCTGGCGCGGCGCATCCAGGTGCGCAACCTGATCTATGTGGGGAATGACGAAGAGGCCATGGCCTGGGCACGGGACATGGTGGAACAGTTACCCAATGCCGTGGGCCTGGCGCTGTTCCGCCCGGGGGGGCGGGTACTGGGCAATGCCTTGCTGCAGCGGGTACTGCCCACCTGCCAGAGCGACCTGCATCGACTGGAGGCAGGTCTCGAGGTGCCCCGGCCACCGGTCCACCTGGACAACCCCGATCTGGCACACTTCGACCTGGTGGCGCCGGTCAGTGACTATGACGGTGAGGTCATCGGCACCCTGTTCGTCAGCTTCTCCCTGGACATCCTGCACATCACCCTGGCGTCCCTGACCCACCAGGATCAGATCCTGCGCATCCGGGATGGCCAGGGGCGGGTGCTGTCCCAGGTCGGACGGCTCACCCCTGGTGGCCGCGCCCTGGAACACCTGGAACCCATTCCCGGCACCGACTGGATCCTGGAAACCCGCAGCAGCCTGCGACCGGGTGACCAGCCCCACCGGCAGCCGCTGGTCATCACCACCCTGGTGATCACGGCCATACTGGTGCTGGTGGTGGGCGGGTACGGCTGGCGCAACCGCTCAGGATAGCCAGCCGGCGAGAATCATCACCGCGATCACCGCCAGCCAGACCAGCAGGGCGCGCCACACCAGTCCCATGGCGGAGCGAATCAGGCTGACCGGCTCTGTCTCCAGACATTCTTCCTTCTGCGCGCACAGGGCGCCCTCGCCCGCCGCCAGCAACACCGCCTCCGAATGCCGGGCAATGGCACCCGGGTCGGATGGCACGGCGCGCCAGGCCTGCATGGCCTGCTCGAAGTGGCCGGACAGGGCGTAGGCCACCACCATCAGCCGTGCCGGCACCCAGCCCAGCACGCCATAGAGCTGCTGTACCGTGATGCCGAACTCGTTCGCCTCCGGCCTGCGCGCCAATTGTTCCACGGCGCGGTACAGCACCGCGCCCAGGGGGCCCAGCAAGGCAAACCAGAAGATCACCGCGAACCAGCGGTCATGGGCATCCACCAGCACACCGCGCAGCACGGCCTCGTCGCAGGCACGGGTATCACTATCCTCCGGCAAATCCGGCTGGAACGCGCGGGCGATGGCGCGGCGCGCCTCGTCGTCCTCACCGTCATGCACGGCGCAGTAGTCGTCCACGTCCTGGGGCAGGTCCCGTGGTCCGAGGGTAAACACCAGCACCGCAATGCCGAACAGCAGGCCGAGCAGGCTCAACAGGCCGTCGTCGAGCAGGGCCTGCAGCAGGGCCACCAACAGCAGGGGTGGCAACAGCAGTATGAGCAGGCCAAGCGCCCCGTTCCAGGGTTCGTCCCGCAGGCGCTCCCGCATCCAGGCCACATAGGCATGGAAGTGGCGATACTGGCGCAGGGCTGGCAGGGCCTGGTAGAAACGATCGATGACAATTCCGATCAGGATGGCGATCAGGGTCATGGGCAAGAGCCCCGGGTGGCGGAAATCCCGGCAACGCTACCGCCTCGCCCCATGGCGGTCAACCCGAATCAGGCCTGGGTGCTGGTAGACAGGTCATCCAGCAGTGCCACCAGGCGCGGCCACTCGAAGGCGGGGCCGGGGTCGGTCTTGCGGCCCGGCGCCACGTCGGCATGGCCGGCGAGGGCATCGGCCCGCAGCGAAGGATAGGTGTGGCGCAGCAACAGGATCAGTGCCGCCAGCTGCCGATATTGGTCATCCGAATAGGGAATCTCGTCACTGCCTTCCAGCTCGACGCCGATGGAAAAATCATTGCAGGCCTGGCGTCCCTGGTAACAGGAAACACCCGCATGCCAGGCGCGCTCGTGGAAGGGCACGTACTGCACCAGCCCGCCGTCGCGACGGATCAACACATGGCTGGACACCCGCAGCCCCTCCAGGGTCGCGAAATAGGGATGCACCGCCGGGTCCAGGCGGTTGAGGAACAGGTCATCGATCCAGGGCCCGCCGAATTCCCCCGGTGGCAGGCTGATGCCATGCACGATGACCAGCTCAGGCTCCACACCTGCCGGTCGCGCATCGCGATTCGGCGAGGGTTGCCGCCGCGCGCACGTCAACCAGCCGTTATCGATGTTCATCTCCATATCGCCCACTCTACCTGTATCACCCGTGCGGCCCTGTCGTCGATTGGCAACGACTTGATCAAACCGGCCATCCACGTAATCATGCGGCACGGACCGCAAGGGCGCCCGGTTCCGATACAATACCCCAAGCCACCCCCGACTCAAGCCGACGACCGGACCCATGATGAAAAAACTGCTCGCCCTGCTCAGCCTGTGCCTCTTCACTGCCGGCGCCCAGGCGCAAACCCTCTATGTCAGCGACCAGCTGGAGATCCAGCTGCGCTCCGGCGCCACCAACCAGCACCGCATCATCCGCATGTTGCCCAGCGGCACACCGCTGGAAGTGCTGGAGGTGGACCAGGCGGAAGGCTGGACCCGGGTGCGCGCCCCCAGCGGCGTGGATGGCTGGGTACTGAGCCGTTTCCTCATGCCCGAGCGCGCGGCCCGCGACCGGCTCGCCGCGGCGGAGCAGCGCGTGGCGCGCCTCGAGCAGGAAAACCGTGCGCTCAACGTCACCATCCGCGAACTGCGTGGGGAAAAGGAGAGCGTGGCCAAGGAACGCGGTGAGCTGGACCAGACCAGTCGCCAGCTGGCCCAGGAACTGGAAGAGATCCGTCGCACCGCCTCCAGCGCCCTGGCCCTCGATGCCGAGAACAAGGAACTGAAGGCGCGTGTCCTCGGTGTCGAGCGGGAAATCCAGACCCTGCAGCAGGAAAACGCCCGCTTGCAGGACCGCACGGCACGGGACTGGTTCATGGTGGGCGCCGGGGTGATCGTGCTCGGCATCATCATCGGACTGATCATTCCGCGCCTGCGTTTCCGGCGCAAATCCAGCTGGGGTGAGCTCTAATTAAAAACGGGGACAGATTTCAAATCTTCCCCGGAATTAATTCACGTCATTCCCGCGAATGCGGGAATCCTTGGACTGTAAACCACTGGATTCCCGCATTCGCGGGAATGACGAGCCCTGATCGTTCTGTCCCCGGTTTTTTTATTCGTCCGTCACGCAGCCGTGCGAGGCGTCCTTCACGTTCTTGATGAACTTGTAGAGGGTGCCGCGGGTGGCCTTGTAGGGCGGCATCACCCAGGCCTTGCGACGCTCGGCCATGTCCTCGTCGGACACATCCACGGACAGGGTATTGGTCTCGGCGTCGATGCGGATGAGGTCGCCGTCGCGTACCAGGGCGATGGGACCGCCCTCCTGGGCCTCGGGCACGATGTGGCCGATGATGAAGCCGTGGGAACCGCCGGAGAAGCGGCCGTCGGTGAGCAGGGCGACATCCTTGCCCAGGCCCGCGCCCATGATGGCCGAGGTCGGGGTGAGCATCTCGGGCATGCCCGGCCCGCCCTTGGGGCCCTCGTAGCGGATCACCACCACGTCGCCCTTGTTGATCTCGTTGCGCTCCAGGCCGGCGAGCATGTCCTCCTCGCAGTCGTACACCCGCGCCGGGCCGGCAAACTGCAGGCCTTCCTTGCCGGTGATCTTGGCCACCGAACCGCCGGGCGCCAGGTTACCCTCCAGGATACGGATGTGGCCGGTCTCCTTGATGGGGTTGTCGAGGGTGTGGAACACCTCCTGCCCGGGAGTCAGGTCGGGCAGGTCGGCGACGTTCTCGGCCAGGGTCCTGCCGGTGACGGTCATACAGCTACCGTCCATCAGGCCTTCCTGGATCAGGTATTTCATCACCGCCGGCGTGCCGCCCACATTGTGCAGGTCCTCCATCACGTACTTGCCCGAGGGCTTGAGGTCGGCCAGGAAGGGGACGCGGTCGGACACCAGCTGGAAGTCATCCAGGGTCAGTTCCACATCCACGGCACGGGCCATGGCCAGCAGGTGCAGCACGGCATTGGTGGAACCACCGGTGGCGATGACCATGACCATGGCGTTCTCGAAAGCGGCGCGGGTCATGATGTCGCGCGGCTTGAGGTCCAGCTCCAGCAGGCGGCGCATGGCGACACCCGCGGCATGGCATTCGGCAATCTTGCCGGGGTCGACCGCCGGCACCGAGGAACTGTAGGGCAGGCTCATGCCCATGGCCTCGATGGCAGAGGCCATGGTGTTGGCGGTGTACATGCCGCCGCAGGCGCCGGCGCCAGGGCAGGAATGCTTGACGATATCCTCGCGCTCGGCCTCGTCGATGCGCTGCGCCAGAAACTCGCCGTAGCTCTGGAAGGCGGAGACGATGTCCAGGGTCTTGCCGTGGCTGTGGCCGGGCTTGATGGTGCCACCATACACCATGATGGAGGGCCGGTTGAGGCGCCCCATGGCAATGACCGTGCCGGGCATGTTCTTGTCGCAGCCGGGAATGGCGATCAGGCCGTCGTACCACTGGGCGCCCATCACCGTCTCGATGGAATCGGCGATGACCTCACGCGACTGCAGCGAATAGCTCATGCCGTCGGTGCCCATGGAGATGCCGTCGGATACGCCGATGGTGTTGAAGCGCATGCCCACCAGGTCCGCGCCCACCACGCCCTTCTTGACCTCGGCGGCCAGGTCGTTCAAGTGCATGTTGCAGGTGTTGCCTTCCCACCAGACGCTGGCGATGCCCACCTGCGCCTTGTCCATGTCGGCCTCGGTCAGTCCGGTGCCGTAGAGCATGGCCTGGGAAGCGCCCTGGGCCTTGGGCTGGGTGATGCGGGCGCTGTAACGGTTCAACTTCTTGTCGGTCATCGGGTTCTCCGGGCAGTACGGCTGGGAAGCAGGCGGGTCATTGTACAGGGCCGGCCCGGCGGCGCCAAAGGACCGAGATCAAGGCATCGGTGGCTGGGGACAGACTGACAGAGGCCTGCGATGACAAAGCCTCATACCCTGCCGGCAGGACGCCGTAAATACATCCCTATAGGCATGACGCCCGTCGGGCTTCCACAAAAAGGGCTCTGACCCCTTTTTGGTGATCCGGTGTATGCTATTTGCACCAGCCCCATCGAAGTGCCGCGCCGTGATCCTGCAGCCCCCCAAACTACTGACCATGATCCACGAGCTGATCGCCCTGCCGTCCATCAGCAGCGTCACTCCCGCCTATGATCAGGGCAACCGGGCGGTGATCGACCGGCTCGCCGAATGGCTCGATGGCCTGGGATTCGCCACCGAGATCCAGTCGCTCAGCCCCGGCGGCCACAAGGCCAACCTCATCGCCACCCTGGGGCGCGGCCCGGATGGACTGGTGCTGGCCGGGCACACCGATACCGTGCCCTACGACGAGGGTCGCTGGCAACACGATCCCTTCGCCATGACCGAGGCCGACAATCGCCTCTATGGCCTGGGCACCTCGGACATGAAGAGCTTCCTGGCCCTCGCCATCGAGGCGGCGCGCCGCTACCGGGCCCGCGAATTGAAACACCCCATCATCATCCTCGCCACCGCCGACGAGGAAAGCTCCATGATCGGCGCCCAGTCCCTGGTGAATGCCAAGAGCCGCCTGGGGCGCTATGCGGTCATCGGCGAGCCCACTGGCATGAAGCCCATCCGCCTGCACAAGGGCATCCTCATGGAGGCCATCCGGGTGCGCGGCGCCTCCGGCCACTCCAGCGACCCCAGCCTGGGCAACAACGCCCTGGAGGGCATGCACCAGGTACTGGGCGAGTTGCTCGCCTGGCGC
>DATHUT010000240.1:0-6882 GCA_035462005.1 Gammaproteobacteria bacterium
GGTTTGGGGGTGTGATCGGTCAGCGGCCGCATGCGCTCACCACGACCGGCGGCCAGGATCATGGCTTTCATGGCGGCAGGGTACCTTGCGCCAAGCGCCGCAGGCAAGCGCGGCCGGGCCACTCCCACAATTATAGAATCACCACCCGTAGGAGCGGGCTCTGCCCGCGAACGGTGTGTGCCAGATAACCGAACCTTCGATGGCAGAGCCCGCTCCTACGGGGCAGTGGACGCCCTGGACAAGCGTGCGCCACGATCACAGTCGCGGCAGCACCCGCTCGCGGATCAGCTCACCGAGGAAGCCCAGCTCCGTATCCTGTTCCGCCACCTCGACGATGTACCCCAGGGTGCGGGGAATGTCCGCCAGGTAGCCCGGCTTGCCATCGCGGCGATTGAGGCGTGCGAAGATGCCCGCCGCCTTGAGGTGACGCTGCACGCCCATGCGATCGAACCAGCGCAGGAACTGCCCCTCGCCGACGTCCTCGCGCAGGATGCCCGACTGCTGCGCCAGTTCACGGTAGCCCAGCGCCCAGTCCTCGACCCGCGCCCGCGGCCACTGGATATAACAGTCGCGCAGCAGTGAGACCAGGTCATAGGTCACCGGTCCCACCACGGCATCCTGGTAGTCTAGGATGCCCGGGTTGTTGACCGCGGTGACCATGAGGTTGCGTGAGTGGTAGTCGCGGTGCACGAACACCTGGGGTTGTTGCAGGGCATTGTCGGCCAGCAGGGCGAAGGTTTCCTCGAGCAGGCGTTCGTGCTCTTCGTCCAACGCCAGGTCCAGGTGGGTATGCAGCAGCCATTCGGGGAACAATGCCATCTCGCGCAGCAGCAGCTCCCGGTCATAGGGTGGCAGGCGGCCATCATTGGGACCACAGGTCTGCATTACCACCAGGGCGGCCAGGGCGTCGCCATAGAGACGGTCCACGGTCTGTTCGTTGAGGGCTTGCAGGTAGAGACGATCGCCCAGATCCCCCAACAACAGGAAACCCTGGGCGGGTTCGTATTCCAGCAGTTCCGGCACGTTCAGGCCCAGGTCGAAGAGCAGGCGCGTGACCTGGATGAAGGGGCGGCAATCCTCCCTCTGCGGGGGCGCGTCCATGGCGATGTAGCTGCGACCGGCGCGCTGGATACGGAAGTAGCGCCGGAAGCTGGCGTCGCTGGAAGCGGGCTCCAGGCCGTAGTCACTGAAGCCCAGGTCATCCTGCAGCCACCGCCGCAGGGCTTGTATACGATCTGGCACGTGTCGGCCCCGGTCCCGGGGGTAAGACCATGACCCCGGAAAAGTAATTGATTGATCAGCCATTCTATGCGATTTTACGCAGCGCCCGCCAGTCGCGCCGACCATACCGAGAGAAGCCCGTACGTGAATTCCCCACCCCTGCGTCTGACGCCCCTGTCCCTGGCCCTCGGCCTGTTGTTGGCGGGACCTGTCCTGGCCCAGGAGTGGAACTGTCGATCCTCGTCGCAGGGGGAGTGGATCTGCACCGGCCAGGAAGCTCCCGGCGTGGCCAGCCCCCCGCCGGTGGACAGCCTGCCTGTGGCGGAGCCACCCCTGCCCATCACGACGCCAGGCCGTGTGAAACCGACACCGGTGTCTCGCTCCAGCGCGCCCCCCGCGCCGGTCACCCCGCAGGCCACGCCGGCCGGCCCTGTCGACCCGGCCTGGGTACTGTGCCCTCCCCTGCCGGACCGGGGGCTGCACTTGGTCACGGTTCCCGACCGGGAACTGGCCACTACCGCGCTGGAGGCCGACCGCATCATCTCCCATGGCGACGCGCGCTACGAACTGCTGGGTGATGCCATCATCCAGCGCGCCGACCAGCGCGTGGCGGCGGATCACATCCTGTTCGATGATCGGCAACGCAGCGTCGACGCCACGGGCCAGGTGCGCTTTGACGAACCGGACCTGCACCTCGAGGCGGAACAGGCCCGGCTGCTGCTCGACACGGACGAAGGCGAAATCGAACCTGTGGACTACCGGCTCTATTCGGCCCATGCCCGTGGCAGCGGCAGCATCCTGTTCCTTGAGGGCCCGGACCGCAAGCGCCTGCGGGACGCTACCTACACCACCTGCGCACCCGGCAGCGATGCCTGGCGCCTGCGCGCCAGCCAGGTGCTGCTGAAGCAAGACGAAGGCACGGGCGTGGCGCGCCATGCGCGTCTGGAAGTGCGCAATATTCCGGTGTTCTACACCCCCTATATCAGCTTCCCCATCGATGACCGGCGTCGCTCCGGCTTCCTGATCCCCGGCATCGGCAGTTCCGACCAGAGCGGTTTCGACCTGCGCCTGCCCTACTACTGGAACATCGCCGCCGACCGGGACGCCACCCTCACGCCCCGCTACATGGAAAAACGCGGACTGATGCTGGACACGGAATGGCGCTATCTCAACCGCCGCAGCGCGGGCCAGCTGGACCTGGCCGTACTGCCGGACGACGAGGCCTTTGGTGCCGACCGCCACCTGGTGGCCTTCCGTCACCAGGGCACCCTGGGCGAGCGACTGCGCCTGGGAGCGGACCTGAACGACGTCTCTGACGAGGCGTATTTCAACGACTTCGGGGAAAGCCTGGAATTCACCAGCATCACCCATCTGGAACGGCGTCTCGAAGCCACCTACCAGGGGGATTGGTGGCGCCTGCAGGGCCGGACCCAGAACTTCCAGACCGTGAACCCGGCCATCCTCAGCCGCCCCTACGCGCGCCTGCCACAGGTCAGCTTCACGGCACGCACTCCGGTACGGCCCTTCGGACTCGAAAGCAGCCTGGGTGCCGAGTTCACCGCATTCGATCACAGCCGGTCCGACCTGGTGGACACGGGCAACCGCCTCGACCTGCGCCCGCGCCTGAGCCTGCCACTGCGCCGTACCGCCTTCGAGATCATCCCGACCCTGACCCTGGCCCATATCCAGTACGACCTCGAACGGGTGGACCCGACCCTCGACAGCAATCCCAGTCGCACCACACCCATCGTCAGCCTGGACAACCGGGTGTATTTCGAACGCCAGACCGAATTGTTCGGCCATGCCTACCAGCAGACCCTGGAGCCACGCGCCTTCTACGTCTACGCGCCGGCCCGCGATCACCGCGATATCCCCCTGTTCGACAGCGGCAACCGCAGCTTCCGCTTCCGGGAACTGTTCATGGAGAACCGCTTCACCGGCGCCGACCGGGTGGGCGATGCCAACCAGCTGGCCCTGGCGGTGACCAGTCGCTACCTGGATCCGCTCAGCGGAACCGAGCGGGTGCGCGCCAGCATCGGCCAGCTGTTCTATTTCGAGGATCGCGAGGTGACGCTGCAGAATACCGCGGCGCTGGAGGAAGGGCAGTCGGACATCGCCGGCGAACTGGAAGCCAACCTGCCCGGACCCTGGAGCCTGTACAGTGACGCCCTGTGGAACCCCGAGGATGGCAGCACGCGCCAGAGCAACACGGGTATTCACTACCGGGGAGGGGCGCGGCGGGTGGCCAACATGTCCTATCGCTACACCAAGGACAGCCGGGCGCAATTGGACGCCTCCTGGCTCTGGCCGCTGAGCCACCAGTGGCACCTGGCCGGGCGCTGGAACTATTCCCTGCAGGAAAACCGTACCCTGGAAGCCCTGTTCGGCGCCGAATACGACAGCTGTTGCTGGGCCCTGCGCATCGCCTGGCGCACCCTGCTACCGAGTGGCGTGACGGGTGAAGCCAACCAGGGACTGTACCTGGAATGGGAGCTGAAGGGCATGACCAGCCTGGGGGACAAGGTCGAGTCCCTGATGAAAAGTGGTATCCTTGGCTATCATCCCTGACCGTAAAGTTTGTCCCCAATGAAGATGACCGCATTCCCTTCCCTGCTGGCGCTCCTGGCAGGTCTGCTGCTCACCCTCCCCAGCCAGGCCGAACAGGCCCTCAACCGCATCGTGGCCGTGGTCAACGACGGCGTGGTGCTGCAGAGCCAGCTGGACCGGCGCACCGACCAGATCCGTCAGCAACTGCTCGAGCGGGACACCCGCCTGCCGCCCATGGATGTCTTGCGCAAGCAGGTGCTGGAACGCCTGATCATGGAAGAGATCCAGCTGCAGCTTGCCGCGAGCATGAACATCCGCATCGAGGATGAGCTGCTGAACGCCAACCTGCGCCAGATGGCCGAGGCCAACAACCTGGACCTGGCCGGCTTCCGCCAGGCACTGGAGGCGGAGGGTTATTCCTTTGCCGAATTCCGCGACGAGGTACGCAAGCAGCTCATCATCGCCCGACTGCACGCCCAGCAGGTGGAAAACCGCATCCAGGTCAGTGAACAGGAAATCGAGAACCTGCTCACCAGCCAGGAGCATGGCGCCGATGACCGTGAATTCCTGCTGTCCCACATCCTGGTGGCGCTGCCGGAAGCCGCCAGTCCGCAACAGATCCAGGATGCCCAGGCGCGCACGGAAAGTCTCCTGGAACGGCTGCGCGCCGGCGAGGAGTTCAGCCAGATGGCCGTGGCCGAATCCGATGGTCAGCAGGCCCTGGAAGGCGGCAGTCTCGGCTGGCGCAAGGCCAGCCAGTTGCCCAGCCTGTTCGCCGACGTGGCCCGGAACCTGGAGCGGGGTGAGATCAGCGAACCCATCCGCAGCGCCAGCGGCTTCCATATCGTGCGCATGGATGACGTGCGCGGCGGTGACGAGCGCCATGTGATCACCCAGACCCACGCCCGCCACATCCTGCTCCGCCCCGATGAACTGCAATCCGCCGCCCAGGTGGAAAACCGGCTGTTGCAGCTGCGCCGGCGCATCGAGGGTGGTGACGATTTCGAAACCCTGGCCCGCGCCCATTCCCAGGACGCCGTCTCCGCCGCTCGCGGCGGTGATCTCGGCTGGAGCAATCCCGGCGACCTGGTACCGGAGTTCGAGAAAGAGATGTCACAGCTCCAGCCGGGCGAGGTGAGCCCTCCCTTCGAATCCCGCTTCGGCTGGCACATCGTGCAGGTGCTGGAACGCCGCGAGCGGGACAGCACCGAGGAATTCCGCCGCGCCGAGGCGCGCGAACAGGTGCGCCAGCGCAAGATCCAGGAGGAAAGCGCCAGCTGGATGCGCCGCATGCGCGATGAGTCCTACGTGGAATACCGGCTCGAGGATGCCTGAGTACGGCCATCCCGGAGCCCGGCCTTGACCCTGCGTCTCGTCCTCACGCCCGGGGAACCGGCCGGCATCGGCCCGGACCTGTGCATCCTGTTGGCCCAGCAGGCCCAGGCCGAGGAGCTGGTGGTCATCGCCGATCCCGACCTGCTGCTGGCCCGGGCCGCCGAACTGGGCCTGCCCCTGAAGATCCTTCCCTTCAGCCGCGACCAACCGCCGACCCCCACGCCGGCCGGCCAGCTGCGGGTGCTGCCCGTGGCGCTGCGCAGCCCGGTCCAGAGCGGACGCCTGGACCCCGCCAATGCGGCCTATGTGCTGGAGACCCTGGACGCGGCCATCGCCGGCTGTCGGGACTGCAGCTTCGATGGCCTGGTCACCGGCCCGGTGCACAAGGGCGTCATCAACGATGCCGGCATTCCCTTCAGCGGGCATACCGAATACCTGGCGGAACAGACCGGCAGTGCCCAGGTGGTGATGATGCTGGCGGCGCCGGGTCTGCGCGTGGCCCTGGCCACCACCCACCTGCCGCTGCGGGCGGTGAGCGACGCCATCACCGGCAAGGGACTGCAGCAGGTGCTGCGGGTGCTGCACCAAGACCTGCGCACGCGCTTCGGCATTTCGTCCCCGCGCATCCTGGTGTGCGGCCTCAACCCCCATGCGGGCGAGGCGGGTCACCTGGGACGCGAAGAGATCGAGATCATCGCCCCTGTGCTGGAGACACTGCGCACCGAGGGACTGCAGCTGTACGGGCCCCTGCCCGCCGACACCCTGTTCACGCCCCGCTACCTGGAGCAGGCCGACGCCGTGCTGGCCATGTACCACGACCAGGGCCTGCCGGTGCTCAAGCATCATGGCTTCGGCGCAGCCGTCAACATCACCCTGGGCCTGCCCATCATCCGCACCTCCGTGGATCATGGCACCGCCCTGGAACTGGCCGGCAGTGGCCGCGCCGAGGTGGGCAGCCTGCGGGCCGCCATCGCCACGGCGGTGCAGATGGCCCAGGCCGGCCAGTCATGAACCACCAGCCACGCAAGCGCTTCGGCCAGAATTTTCTCCACGACCCGCAGGTCATCCAGCGCATCCTTTCCTGTATCGCGCCGCGCCCCGGCCAGTCGCTGATCGAGATCGGTCCCGGCCAGGGCGCCATCACCCTGCCGCTGCTGCAGGCGGCGGGCCGGCTTACCGTGGTGGAACTGGACCGCGACCTGGTGGGCCCCCTGGCGGAACGCTGTCGCAATGTCGGCGAGCTGCACATCCTCAACCAGGACGCCCTCAAGGTGGATTTCTGCGCCCTGGCGCCCACCGCGCCGACCGCTGCCTTGCGCATCGTCGGCAACCTGCCCTACAACATCTCCACGCCGTTGCTGTTCCACCTCGCGCATCAGGCCCGGCGCATTCGCGACATGCATTTCATGCTGCAACTCGAAGTCGTGGACCGCATGGTGGCGGCGCCATCCACCGCGGCGTACGGGCGGCTGTCGGTCGCCCTGCAGGCGGGCTTTCGCATGAAGAAGCTCTTCAACGTGCCAAGGGGAGCATTCCGCCCGCCGCCGAAAGTGGAGTCGGCTGTCGTGCGCATGGAGCCATTGCTGGACCCGCTGCGCATCGACGAGGCGCTGCTGCGCCGCGCGTTCTCGGCGCGCCGCAAGACGCTGAGGAACGCTCTTCCGGGCGTCGACTTCGCGGCGCTCGGGCTGGATGCCGGCCTGCGCCCGGAAAACCTGTCTCCGGAGGACTACGCTCGCATCAGCGCTTGCGCTCGATGAACTCGATCTTGTAGCCGTC